>CAYJAO010000010.1:0-11527 GCA_964368355.1 uncultured Lachnospiraceae bacterium
GTAGTGTTCGATAGATACGTCCAATCAAACATGGTTCACCAAGCATCTAAAATCAAAGATTTTAATGAGCGTGAAAAATTCTTAAATTGGCTAAATCAGTTAGAGTTTGAAGATTTATCTCTTCCAAAAGCTGATAAAGTTTTTTTCTTAGATATGCCTATTTCTGTAAGTAAAAAATTAGCAAATTCAAGAACAAATTTGAAAGCGGGAACAAAGCAAGACATACATGAACAAGATGAAAAATATTTACAACATTGTTATGATACGGCAAAATATGTTGCAAATAAATTCAATTGGATAACCATTCCTTGCTTGGATAAAAATGGAAACTTGAAGACGGCAAAAGAGATTCACGAAGAAATTTACAAAAAATATGATAAATAAAAAAACAGGCAACGCCTGCTTTTTTTGCTCTAGTTCACTAATTGTTTGTTAGTTTTTTGTTGAACTATATGAGCCACTGGAGTTTCTTGTTCCGCAACTCTTTGTCCTAGACGAACTAGTTGCACCACTGTTTTCTCTAGATGCTTCTATATTTGTCCTTGAACTATTTTTTGCTGAAGAAGATTTTGAACTTCTCGTTGCATTTTTCTTGCCAAACATTTTTCCACCTCCTAAAAAGTCAAAGCTTTTTGCTTTGCATTTTTAGTGTGCCCTAAAATTAACTAAACATACTATATTTTATTATTTAGCAAATCAATTAAGTCCTCTATGAGATTTAAAGATTTCATATAAGTATTTTTTATTTTGGCTGACAATTCTACGCCTTCGGTATTCTCATAATTTTTTAATTGTATGAGAAGGTTTTCTACTTCATCATATTTATTTTTTATCATTTGATAATAAATTCCATCAGTAGAGGAACTGCCCTTGCTCGTGCCCTCTAAAGTTGTTTCCATCAAACTTTTTACTGCGATGATTTCTATTCTCGCTTTGCTATCATCCATAACTTTCGTGTCAAGAGAAACGGAGATATCATACAACTGTGTATAAACGGTTTTTAAACAAATCAAGGCTGCACAAAAATTTTTTTGTTGTCTTGCGGAACTTACTCCCGCAAAATCTACTACATCAAATGTCAATTTGACAACTTGAGATTGAATACCTCCTTCCTGTAGGTTTCCTTGCACTGATTTTGCATCGTTCTCAATTAAGTACGCAGATGCGATTACATGGTAAAGCCCGTCTGCTTTATAGACATAACCAGCGCCATTCTTTTTCAAAACATTGCTGGTATTGCTTTCCGCTTGCAACTCAGAAGTATATGAACCTAAAGAAATAGCATATACATCGAATCCTGAAAATTTCCCTGTTGCGGTTTCGGTTATGCTAGCTCCGCCGCTTACAGTTATAACCGACGAGACAAGTTGTGCCACAAAGACACATACTGCAACGCAAATAACAGAGAATATTAATACAAAAATTTTTCTTCCATCTATCTTTTTCATATTACCTCATGACATAGTTTGTTGACTTTTTTGCCACTTAAACCTTACTCTTTCTCTGTAATTTATGTGCTTTACACAAAAACTATGAAAAGTTAAAAACTTTTTGCATATTTTTATATAAGGAGTCTTTATGAAGATAAAACCATTATTTGATAGGATTGTAATAGAAGAATTCGAAGCAAATGAAAAAACTTCAAGCGGAATACTTCTCCCCTCTTCTTCGCAAGAGAAGCCACAAATGGCTCGCGTTGTGTCTGTTGGTGAAGGCGGAGTACTAGATGGTAAGAAAATACAAATTTATGTAAAACCAGGAGACGTTATTTTTTATTCAAAATACGCTGGCATGGAATATAAATTTAAAGACAAAGCTTATACAATTATAAGGCAAGGCGATATTTTAGCAGTTGTTGAAGGAGACGAAAATGAGTAAGAAAATATTAAGCGGAAACGAGGCTCGAAAAGCCCTTGAAATAGGTGTGAATGCAGTAGCAGATACAGTTAAAATAACTCTTGGACCTAAAGGCCGAAACGTAGTTTTAGATAAAAAGTTCGCTACCCCACTAATAACAAATGATGGAGTAACTATTGCAAAAGAGATTGAGTTGCCTGATCGTTTTGAAAATATGGGTGCACAACTAATAAAAGAGGCAAGCATTAAAACTAATGATGTTGCCGGCGACGGCACAACAACTGCAACAGTCTTAGCACAGATAATTGTGAAGGAGGGTATTAAAAATTTTACGGCTGGAGCAAACCCTATTATTTTAAGAAAAGGCATTTCAAAAGCTGTGGATTTTGTTGTAGAACAACTTATTCAAATTAGTAAACCTGTTGAAACGAGTTCAGCAATTGCTCAAGTTGCAAGTATTTCCGCTGGAGATAAAGAAATTGGAGAACTAATAGCGCAAGCAATTGAAAAGGTTGGCAAGGATGGAGTTATCACTGCACAAGAAAGCAAATCTATGAAAACAGATTTGTCTGTTGTTGAAGGCATGCAATTTGAACGTGGATACTTATCTCCATATATGTGCACCGACATGGAAAAAATGGAAGCAACTTTAGATAACCCATTGATATTAGTAACTGACAAAAAAATAACAAATTTAGCAGATATTTTGCCTATTTTAGAAAAAATAGTTAGAAATAATGAAAAACTTTTAATTATCGCTGATGAAGTCGAAGGCGAAGCCCTTGCCGCCTTAGTACTAAACAAACTACGCGGAACTTTTACTTGCGTTGCTGTTAAAGCACCTTCTTTTGGAGATAATCGCAAAGAAAATTTGAAAGATATTGCCGTTTTAACAAATGCTACATTTATTTCTGAAGATTTAGATATTGATATCAAGCAAATTGAAGTTGAACAACTCGGCAAGGCAAAACGAGTGAAAATCACAAAAGATTCAACTACAATTATTGAAGGCGCAGGCTTGCCTGATGAAATTAAAAAACGCACCATTCAAATAAAAAAAGAACTTGAAAGCGATTGTGGCGAATATGATAAAGAAAAACTTTTAGAAAGGCTGGCAAAATTATCTGGCGGAGTTGCCGTAATAAATGTCGGAGCAGCAACTGAAGTGGAGATGATGGAGAAAAAATTACGCATTGAAGATGCTCTCTCTGCTGCAAAAGCAGCGACTCTCGAAGGCGTCGTCCCTGGCGGCGGGGTCGCATTGATAAAGATCAAGCCAGTACTTGAAAAATTCATAGAGACTCTTGACGGTGATGAAAAGACTGGAGCAAAAATCATCCTTCGCGCCCTTGAAGAGCCTTTAAGACAAATAGCAGAAAATGCAGGCATATCGGGTGGAGTTGTAATAAATGAAGTTATTAAAAATTCCGATATCAATTTTGGTTTTGATGCTTATCTAAATATTTACGGAGACATGTTAGAATTTGGGATTATTGATCCAACAAAAGTGACCCGTTCTGCTTTACAAAATGCAGCAAGTGTAGCATCCACACTTTTGACAACTGAATGTTTAATAACTGACGATGAAGAAACAAGCAATGCTAATTAATCGCTCGTGTTAATAAAAAAGATAGAACTTGGGACTTCTCGATATCGCTAATATGGTAATATCGAGAGCCCTGCTTTTTTATGTGCTTTTGCTTAACGCAACATAAAAAGGCGCGCCTTATCAATCTTTTTTTTGTCATAGATAATTATGTGTAGATTATTTCTTATACTTTCTCTTCTTTATAACAATGGTTTTACCACCTTCTGGGGTTTTTATTATTTTAATCGCATTCTTTTTCTTGTACAAAACAACCCATGTGATTATTCCTCCAAGCAAGGTAAGTCCACTACCGACCCCTATAAGCGCATACATTAAAGTATAATCTTTATCTGAAGCGAAAACAAACCTGCCCAACCCATCTGTGATAAATGTTGCGACGCCATTTTCATACGAAAATTCTATTTCTTCAATCGAGCCGTCTTCGTTTAGTTTATACAACTTTAATTTTTCTACCTCTTCCAAAGAAATTGCCATTTCAACTTTTACTTTTCCACTATCGATAGTTTGATTATTATTTTTTACGTTCAATTTATAAGCCGAATCAATTATTTTACCTCGTAAAAACTTTTCTAAATCTTTAGGATTTAATTCAGCATATTCAAGTGTACTATCCAATTTAAGATTTGCGTTGCCATTTTCGGCAGTAACCCTAACGCTACCATTATCAAGATAAGCATTCGCAATATCTGCTACAAAATCAGTCGTTGCAACCATTGTATAGTTTTGTGCATCTGCACCTGCTAGCCTTAAACCATCTACGCTCACATTTTTGTCATTTCCTATTTCTGGGCTTTCAAATTCAGCAGAGGTGTAAATTACCTCAACATCATCATCTTTTATCAACCCTGTAAATTTATAAAGCCCCAACAAAGCAGTTGTTTCGCCATCATAAGCTTTATTCAATGCAGAGACTTTTACTTGAAGTTCTTTTGGAGTAATTGTGAGATTTGCATCATTCATAACGAAACTATAATTTGAATTTATGAGCGAACACACCAACGAATATAGCCCGACATTCTTGCCCGGAATTCTCGTAATGGCCCCTGTCACTCTATCTTCATTTATTAATTCTGACTCATCAAGTTGGTAAGTGAAAGTTGGGTCAGGCTGTCCATACTCTTTTTGATAATTGGAAACTATAACAGTGATTTCTTTTTTGTTTATTTTTAATGTTGCAGGGATTACGGTAACCGAATAGTTGTCTGTTTTCTGGACATTTGCTCCTATCGCGAAACTTCCTGCGCGATAAGAATAATTACAAGTTAATTGGAATGTAACTTCGTTATTATAAATTTCTCCAACTACTGAATAGCCCCAAGAATCTATGCTTGGAATAGAATCTCCATATATAACCGTCCTTCCGTTAGGACTAATAATCACTACTCTTTTCAAGATTTCAAAATAGTTATTTGTTATTGTTACTTCATATTCTTGTGGATTTAATACAGTTGCGGTTATTGCATATTTGCCTACATTTATTCCTAAATCACAAGCTAACTGTATATTAAAAGACGCTTTTGTGTGTCCTTCTTTAATGTCACCATTTATTGTGCAAGTTAAGGCGTCGTGATTAGCAGTCGAATCATACTGCTTTGACATGTAGCCAACAACAACATTTAATTTTCTTCTCACAACAGATAGTTTTGCCCCAACGAATGTAATATTATAGTTATCTCCGCCATCAAGCGTGCCAATCGAAATATTGTATTCTCCAACTCCGCTAACGGTTTCTACACTTAATGCTCCTTGTAATATATCTCCATTGACAAGTGACGGACTTACGCGGTATGTGAATGTTGGATTTTCTTCATCTAAGAACTTTTGAATAGCATTTGCGGTAACGGTAATTTCTCTTGGAATTATTGTAAATATATTCCCTTCAAAAGTTAATAAATAGTTGGCGTTTGCAATCAAATTCCCTTGCAAGATATTGTAGGTATCAACAATCTCACCAACTTCTCTACCTAACGTGCCAGCAAATATTCCACTCATCGTATCATTAAATTTTAAAGTTCCTGACAAAAGATAATAGGTAAACACTGGGTCTGCATACCCGTATTGTTTTTGTGTGCTATTTGCTTTGATCGTTATGGGCGCAGGAGTGATTGTCAATGTCCCAGGAAGAAAGCTGAAATTGTAATTACTATTTGATAGCGTCGCAGAAATTGGATAAGAACCAGCATTTTCTCCATTGTTTCTAGATAGTGTCAATTCTGCAGAATTTAGCAAGGATCCATTGGTTATGACATATGTGAGAAGTGGATCTGCGTTTCCATAAGTCTTAGTTTTGTCTTCGACTTGAATGGTCAAATCTCTTTTATTTATGGTCAAAGTTCCGCCATCAAACTGCAAAGTATATCTGTGTGTTTGCCCATTTCTAACTTGGATTGTCCCTATCAAGTAATTGTATTCCCCGCTATTATTCCCTTGTTCTCTAGTTGCAGCTCCTATCAATATGTTTTGTAATAGGACCCCCGTTTGCAATGGAGTCTCTTCAGAGAGATAGTAAATAATATTTCCCTCGTTATCTCCATAAGTTATTTGCTTATCGTCTACCATTATTTTTACTATTCTCGGTTCAATTGAATATTTCTTGTTGTTATTATTGAATGTTATCGCATAGTTTGGATTGTTCGCATTAGTTAATGACCCTCGAGTTATCACATAATCCCCAACCTCTTCGCCTGGCTCTCTTGAAAGGCTCCCCAGAAGCTGTTCTCCATCGGGTAAATTCTCTACACTATATTTTATCTGTTCATCAAGATTGCCATATTGTTTCAAGAGCACCGCATCATTCGCTACAAAAACAGTAATTCCTCTAGGTAAAATTTTCCCTTCATAACTTACAACAAATTCTGGATTGTAACTCGCAATATTTTCCCCTGCGAGATGCCCCAAAGTAAACTGGGTAATTAATTCTTCACCCTCATAGTAAGAAACGCTCCTATCTCCATTGTTTTTATCTGAAAATTTTGCGATTATGCCAGTAGCTAAGTGAATGTTGTCTGTCTCTAAAGCCCCTATTATTTCAACTAATATTGCCGCACTAACAGTGGAGTCAAATTGTTTTTGTTCTGCAGAAATTCGTATTATTATACTTTTTTGATTAATTCCCAAAGTGCCTTCGGTAAGAGCAATTAAATAATTGATGTTTTCTTGCCCGTCTTTTATTATTGAATAATCCCCTACTGTTTCACCTGCTGTTCTTTTTAGGGTAAGACCTAAACCAGGCAGCCCCTCGACAATATTCCCAGATGTTATTTGATAAGTAAAGGTTGGGTCTGTTTCTCCATAAGTTTTTTCAAAATTATCAATCTTGATCGATATCGCGCGCTGACTTATTGTTAAATTTGCTGATGTATAACTTTCTATTTGATAGTTGGTTGCGCTTAAAGTTCCTATCTGTATTTCATATTCGCCAACATTTTCACCCGCAACTCTTGTTAATTCTCCGGTTATGAAATCTCCCGCAATTAATCCCGCGCAAGTGTAGGTAAGTTGAGGGTCAACATCCCCATATATTTTCTCTTTTACTTCTGCGGTTATTGTTATATTTTTCGCAGTTATCTTTCCTGTAATACTTTCAGGATAAACAATCTCATAAGAACTCTTGTCTATTCCCAATATTGACGCTGTTAAAATAACCTCTTTAGTTTCTCCAACATTTGCATCTGCAAATTCCGCAGAAACGGTTAATCTTGCGTTGTCGTTTATAAAACCAATAACATCATTATCTATATCTTCTTGCGTTGAACCGGTATAATCATAAGTAAAATTATTTACTGTTGTTGTCCTGTCATATACCTTTTCAGCCACATTAACATTTTTTATCTTTATCTCTCTTCTCTTTATTGTGAAAATATTTGAATGAAAAATTACATTGTAATTTCCATTACCCAAACCTCCTTGCAAAATTCTATATGTCCCGACGCTTTCTCCACTCTCTCTGCTCAGATTTCCCAATAATGAATCTCCTCCAAGCGCACCCTCGTCATAAGTGTATGAAAAATCGTCGTCAGCATCCCCATACTGTTTTGATGCAGCATGCGCAATGACTAATATGTCTCGTTTTTCGATATTCGCAGTAGTTGTTGGTAAGGTTGTTGAGAAGTTGTAATATGGTGCATTATCTCCACTCAAAGAAATTGAGCCGCTAAAAATAATAGTTTTATTTTCGCCAACGTTTGAGTTGTCAAAATTTGCTGAAAGATTATTGCTAAGAGATACTCCATATTTTAAATCGCTACTTAAAATAACTTCTTTTATTGTCGCATTAACCTTCGCATCGTATTGTTTATTCTCTACAATAATTTTTTGTATCGAAATGTTTTTCATAAGAAGAATATTTATTGTTTTATTGCTTGTAACGGGCACGGCATATGATACTCCCTCTCCGGGCGGGGCCATAATTATAACTGCAACTGCATCCCCGTTTTCGTCTTTAGCCCCGATCAAAGAATATCCGCTCTTTATGTTGAAATAAATCGCTGAATCCCCTGCGGTGATTCCTGTGCCTGCGATGTTTTCAAGCCCTTCATAAAAATTGCTTGTTAAATTAACAAGATATTCACTAGTTGAACCAATTTGATAAGTTACTATTTCGGAATATGTATATCCTGTTCCATTAGTGTCTGATTTGCATTTTGCCCTTAATTGAATAGTCCCAGCTTCCCCTATTACATTCAAATAGCCATTTTCAATGGTTGCTAGTCCGCTCCCGGAAACAAATTCCCATTCTATTTTATGAGCATTCCTGTAGTATTCCATTAAGTTTGTATATGAGTTTATATTGTCTAAGATAGTGCTTGCATCTAAATAAATCTTTTGTCCATTATAAACTGTGCCACCTATTAAATTTGTTGTTATTTCATCAATTGTTAATCCAAAAGAAACGCTTGGTTCGAACATTAGAAATCCGTAAGGAATTCCTGTCTCAGAATTATCAATCCTTGTATCAAAATTGAATTTGACCACTGAATTGCCATTGATTAAATTTATTCTATCTGTTTGTACCCAATCTGGAGAATATGCTCCGCCATAATATACTTTATTAGATGTGGCAGATTTTATTATCCCGTCCGAATTTAGGTAGATTGTTGCGTAGTTTCTGTTGTCTCTATCCAAAGCCAATAATCCTGCTTGTGCATAAGCATAAAATTTTCCAGTGTCCGCCAAAAGTTGCATGTCTTCTGTAAGTTCTAAAATTGCGTTTCCACTCGCTTGCCCCGTCAACTCACCAATTCTTTGAATTGCTTTGTATGTTTTTACTAATTCGCCATTCATATTGAGATAGTTTATCTCCCAACTTGTGTGTGCGGCGTTTACTAATTGATCAAAATATGTATAAGAACTGTCCGTTTGCTCGGTTGTTAAAACTATTCTATTTGGTTGATCCTCTGGTATCGAATAGGCAGAAACGTTGTCGATTGTCGTTTTGAATATATTTGCAGAACAAATGCATGTTATAACGCTAACAAAAAAAACTATCCACACAAAATAATAATGTTTAAGAGACTTTCCCACATCCCACCTTAACTTATTGTCTTTAATATAACATATTATATCAATTTTCCCAATTTTTTTTCAGTATTTTATCATTACTAAAAAGTTTTTTTACTATAAAATAGGACAGACTAGTGTAAAGGAGAGAATATATGGCGGTCTTGTCGGCTTTGATTCTGTCAATATTTGTGATCAATATGCTTTGCGTCTTCGCGATGATTTTTATCGAAAGAAAAAAACCCCATATTGTTGTATCTTGGCTCATTCTTCTCACTTTCCTTCCTGTCATAGGATTTGTGATTTATATTCTAATCGGAAGCGGATTGAGTTATAAAACTAAAAAAATGCTTTCAAAGAGAAGATTATATAGAAAAGAACACGAAGATTTTATTCAAAATCAGAAAAAGTTGTTTTCAGCACGAAATATTTCTGATGAAGAAAAAGAATTCTTGGATTTAATGTTGTTTAATCTTAACAATTCTAACAGTGCTTATTTCCGCAATAATGATGTTAGAGTTTTCCTAAACGGTGAAGATAAACTTCTTTCCCTTAAAAAAGATTTAGCAAAAGCAAAGCATTCTATAAATTTACTCTATTATATATTTGCTGATGATGAAGTTGGCAACGAAATTATGCTAATTTTAATAAAAAAAGCGCAAGAAGGGGTTAAGGTAAAACTTCTTTACGATTCCATCGGTTGCTTGCGCACAAAAAAATCTTTTTTTAAAGAACTAGTAAAATCAGGGGGCGAGGTCGCTGAATTTTTTCCCCCTCTTTTTGGTTTTCGCTTGTTTAATCTTAAAGCCAACTATAGAAATCATAAAAAAATAGCAGTCATTGACGGCAAAATTGGGTACACTGGTGGAATAAATATTCGAGATGATCATATGAGTAAAAATAAGCGGCTTTATCCTTGGCGAGACACACATATAAAGGTTTGTGGAAGCGCAGTTTTAGGTTTGCAGATGGCTTTTTTTAATGATTGGCGTTATTGCAAAAACATTAACACCCCTATTCAATCTTTATTGGAAGAAGGTTATTTCCCACACCCCGCCGCCAAAGGAGATATTGGTTGCCAAGTAATAACGAGTGGGCCAGATTTACAAACGCAGCCAATAAAAAACTCTTTAGTTAAAATGATTTTATCCGCAAAAGAAAATATTTATATTCAAACCCCTTATTTTGTACCTGACGACATACTTATTGGCGCTTTAAAGATTGCAAAAATGAGCGGAGTCGATATAAAAATAATGATCCCCGCAAAGCCAGACAAAAAATTTGTTTATGCTGCAACTTTATCTTATGTCAAAGAATTTTTAGATGATGGAATCGAATTTTATCGATATGATGGATTTTTGCATTCAAAGGCAGTTATTGTCGATGACCGTGCGGTTTCTATTGGCTCATGCAATTTTGATAATAGATCTTTTTCTCTAAATTTTGAATTGACCACATTTCTGTTTAGTAAAAAATTCGCACAGCAAAATATCAATTACTTTTTGGTTGATTTATCTCACTCTCAACAAATTGATAGTTCATTTTTTAAAAGAAAAGTTTGGTTTAATAAATTTGGCCAAGTTTTTGTTAGACTATTTTCCCCTCTTTTATAGTAAAAATGTTTAGATATTTTTAATTTATTTGTTATACTATATGTAGTGAGGTAATTATGCCAGCAAAAAAGATTACAAATCCAACTGAAAAAAAACCTGTTAATAAAACAACGGCAAAAAAGACAGTTGGAAAACAAGAAACGAAAAAGAAGCAACCGGAAAAAATAGTTGCTAAGAAAGAACCAGCCAAACCTACGCAAAATATTCCAGATTTTGATTTTGATCTTTCTGGGAATATGAATGATTCGCCTATTTTCGACGTATTTATTTTCCGTGAATTATTTATGGAATTAAGAAAAAATCTTGATGATTTATCATCCAACAGAAATAAGAGCGACGATGCCTATGCTGCTTATGATGAAGCAGTTTATAATTTAACAGCAAACGCTCCAAACGATTGTGGCGCACAAGATTTCTTAGGCTACTGCTATAAAAAAGGAATATATGATTTTTGTATAATGAATTTTGAAAAATATATGAAGTGGACTATTCTAGCAGCATCAAACGGAAATGCTTTTAGTCTTTCAAAATTACAACTTTTTTTGACCACCGCAGTTGATAATGTCTTATCGCTAGAAAATCACGATTATTTGATAGATTTTTTAGGGTTGACTGGGGAAAATTATATAATGTTCATTTCAAAAATGCTCTGTGAAGAAATAGTAAAAATATTAAATATCTCTGCTGAGAGTTTGATTAAAATGCCAGAGGCCTATCAAGAACAAACTGAAGAGTTGCTAAAAGTCTTTGATAAAATAAAAATGGAAGCCACTGAAAAGATAAAAAAAGTTTTAAAAGATATGATTGATCAGTTAGAAAATGCCGTGGAAAAAGAAAAGGCAAGAGAGCAATTAGAAAAGCAAAAAAACTTGGACTTAAAGGCAGAAGCAGCTGTTAAATTAAAAACGGAAGAGAAGGAATTAGAAAAATCCATCGATCAGTCTAAACA
>CAYJAO010000011.1:0-11496 GCA_964368355.1 uncultured Lachnospiraceae bacterium
AGCATATTAAGTGGGTTTTACCTTACCAAGGCGGTGCTTTACCACTAAGCCACACCAGCACGACAAAAAGATAAAATATCACGACACAGTGAGATTTTATAGTATTTAAAAACAAAAGTCAACTAAGATTATAAAATTTGAAAACTTTTTGATTGGTTTTGAGTAAATGTGTTATCAAAGATGTAAAATTTGTCACTAACTTGTTTCAGCTTCTTGCCAAGTTCCATAGAATTATAGTATTGTGAAGACAATCTTTCACTAGGAATAAAAGGCCCTCCTTGCCTCTCGCGTCTGTAAATGCGAACTGTATTTATATCGGGGCAGGTGGTGTAGACAAAGATTGAAATAATTTTGTAGCCTTGTTCTTTGGCTTCGTTTATTAAATTAAATTTACTTGGGTGAGATAATGTTGTTTCGTACGCAAAACTTTTGCCGGATTTTATATAATCGTTAAGAAGACCCATCGTTTTAAACACGGCTTTTTCATAATATTTTTCTATATCTTCAATATCGTCAAAATCACATCTGGCGAGAGAGTCAGCACTAACATAAGGGACTGTTAGGGCACAACTTTGGTACAAATTGGCTAAAAGTGTGCTTTTACCACTACCATTTGGACCAGCAATCACGTACATTTCTTTACGAGAACTCGAATTTATTTGTGCTGCTTTATTTAAAATCTCAAAAGATTGCTTATATTTGTATATTTTCAATTCAAAGTTTTCTAAATTAATCATAAATACTCCCTTACATTATCAATATATACTATTTATTTAAATTAGCAAATACTTTTTTGAGAAATAATTATTAATTATTATTAACTGATGAAATTTTTATGTTCAACTTGTCGGAAGTTAAATATGAATGAATAATTATTGACAAAAATATAAAAAAAAGATATGATGAAAACATGAAAGAATCATTTTATTTATATTTTGATATCTTTGGAGTAATTAGTAGCAATGATTGGCGGAATAAGTGCAATGAATATTATCTTGAAAGAAGAGGGTATTCTGAAAACTATTCGCGAGATAATATCATGGCATTAAACTCTTTTGTATCGTTTTTAAACGAAAAATACGATGTAAAATTAGTTATCTTTGGGGCTGGCGTTTTAGGCGGAGAAACATTAAAGAAAAAACTTGTTGAAAACGGACTAGAATACGATAAAGAGATATCTTTTACCAACCATAACATTAGAAAACCAGCGGAATATTATGTTTTAGATAACATTTTTAAAAATCATATAAAAAGTAATTTTTGCGTACTTACTGCGAATCCAACTTTCAGGAAAGATTGGTTTAGAAAGGCTAATAAAATTTTATCTTGTGACCAAGAACATGGCTTGACTATTAGTCTGGTTGGAAATTTCATTAGAGAAAATTGGGCGACATCGATAGTAAAATTAGAAAAAGAGTTCAATGATAAAATTGATCAGTTAGAGACCAGTAGAAAACTATTTGATTTATCTGATAAAATTAAAATCGAAAGGCTTGATGATATTGGGGTTAAAGAGCAAGCGGCAAGACTTAATGGTGAGTCTGAAGCAAATTTACTTAAAAAAGCAGTAAAAACAACCGTTGAGCAACCAAGTCAAGAAGACATCCAAAGAGTAGAAATAGAAAAAGCAAAAATGGCGTTGCTGCAAGGAGTGAGAGGGGTTAAGACAAATGCTGAGCAAATAGCTTTGAGAGAATTACAAAGGGGAATTTAAAATGGAAAAAGTTAACTATAAAGAAGAATTTTTAAAAACATACAAGGAAAATATTTCGAGAGAAGGTAGCGATAAGCTTTTAGATTGGATTGAAAAGAGCGATTTTTTCACCGCCCCTGCTTCCACGAAATTTCATAGTGCTTTTGAAGGCGGGCTTTGTCAACATTGTGTAAATGCATATAAAAGATTTTTAAACAAAATAATAGTTGAGTATGGTGAAAATTACGAAGAAAAAATATCAAAAGAAAGCATCGCGGTCATTGGGCTTTTACATGATATTTGCAAGGTAAATTATTACAAAGTAGAGTACAGAAACACAAAAGAAAATGGCGAATGGGTGCAAAAACCCTTTTATGCAGTCGACGACAAACTTCCTTACGGACATGGCGAAAAATCTGTGTATATTTTGACGGGATTTATGAGATTAACGCGCGATGAAGCGATGGCAATCAACTGGCATATGGGCGGGTTTGACACGCGTGTTCAAGGCGGATCTAACTCGATGAGCACAGCATTTTATGATTATCCACTTGCATTAATTTTTCACACAGCCGACTTAGAAGCAACTTATTTAGACGAAGATAGATAAACAGCAATAATTGCTGTTTTTTTATTACATAAAACAACGTTAAAGAAATATAAAAATTTCTTGCTTTTGCAATTTAATTGAAGAAAAAGCATATATATCTATGTGAGTTGTTTTTCACGACACAGATTCCGATATTTAAATCGTGAAAATAGTAAAAAGAAATTAGGCAAAAAACAAAAAATTGGAATAATAGTTGCTTGTTTTTTGTTATTTGTTATTGGCATTTTAATCTACTTAAATTATGTCGTAAATCCTATCATTTTACAGATGAGTGAAGCAAAAATTAGGACTCTGGCAACAAAGGCAGTCAGTTCTGCAATTTATGAAATTGTCAGCCAAGAGGACGTTTATCAGGATTTAATTTCTATAACCAAAAACGATTCTGGGGATGTCGCTTTAATTCAAGCAAATGCTGTTGAAATAAACAGACTGAGCAGGTCGCTTACACGGTTAGCGCAAACCAATCTAGAAACTATGGGAGGTCAAGGGATTGATATTCCTATCGGTACATTTAGTGGACTTCCAATTTTAGTCGGCCGAGGATCAAATGTTAAAATTAAAATGACACCAATTGGTGCAATTTCAAGTTCCTTCAAAAGCGAATTTACCTCTGCGGGGATTAACCAAACAAATCACAAAATTTATGTCAATATTAATTCAAATGTAAGCGTTGTTTTGCCAACTTCAAATCAAACAATTCAAACTTCTACACAAGTTTTGTTGTGTGAAAATATTATTGTCGGGGGAATACCATCAACATATCTTCAGTCTAATTCTCTCGACGAAATGATGAACTTAATTCCAAATTATTAAAAATTATCTTTTTAAATAGTTATTTTTATGAAAGTTTGTTTGACTTTTATTTTGTCTAGTTATATTATATAAAGTAAAGTTATTGAATAACTGGTAGAATAGAGAAATATCGTCTGTCCCCATAGTGTAGTGGATAACACAATGGTCTTCGGAACCATTAAGGAGAGTTCGAGTCTTTCTGGGGACGCCAAAATATGACAGGAGATAAAATGAAAGATAAAATTTTAGAAATCAAAGCGATGGCTGAGAATGAAATTAAAAAGATTACAACTTTAGAAGAGTTAAATTCTTTTCGTGTAAAATTTGCAGGCAAAACAGGACTTTTAACTGAAGTTATGCGTGGCATGAGAGGCGTTGCTCCAGAGAATAGACCTGCAATCGGTACGCTTGTAAACGAAGTTAGAACCTTGGTAGAAAACTCTATTCTTGAACTTGAAACCAAATTAAATGAAGAGAAGATTAATGTAAAATTAGCAAATGAAAAAATAGATATCACGGCACCTTCAAAAGAGAGCGAAATGGGTGTTTTTCATCCCATTCAAGTGACATTTAATAAGTTAATAGATGCTTGTGTGGAAATGGGCTTTGAAGTTGTCACGGGCCCAGAAGTGGAACTTGATCACTACAATTTTGAAATGCTTAACGTTCCAAAAGATCATCCAGCAAGAGATATGCAAGATACTTTCTATATCACAGACGAAATCTTGTTAAGAACACACACAAGCCCTGTTCAAGCTCGTGTTATGGAGAAAAGGCAACCACCAATTAAAATTATCAGCCCGGGGAGGACATATCGTGTCGACAATGACGCGACACATTCACCAGTCTTTCATCAAATTGAGGGGTTGGTTGTTGACAAAAATATTAGTTTGTTAGATTTGAAATCAATGTTAACTAAATTACTTCAAATGTTATTTGGCGAAAATACGATTATAAGGTTTAGACCATCTTATTTCCCATTTACAGAACCAAGCGTTGAGGTTGATGTTTCTTGCCCAAATTGTGGCGGAAAAGGTTGCAACCTTTGCAAAAAGACAGGTTGGATGGAGTTACTTGGAGCAGGCATGGTTAATCCAAAAGTTCTTGATGGTTGCGGAATTGATTCAAAAATTTATTCAGGCTTTGCATTTGGACAGGGCATAGATCGTTTAACAATGGTTATGGATAAAATTCCAGACATGAGAATGCTATTTGAAAACGATATGAGATTCTTAAATCAAGTAAAGTAAAATAAGCAAAGATAAAAGGAAAAAGTATGAAAATTTCATTAAATTGGTTAAAAGATTTCGTTGATATCGATGAAATTGCAAAGAGAGAAAACTGTGAAAATAAAATGCAGCTTGCAACAGTATTGGCCGATAAATTAACAGATGTTGGCTTTGAAGTTGAAGAGATAATTGAAGTTGATAAATTTTTGCACCATGTTGTAGTTGGCAAAATTGAAAAGATTGAAAAGCACCTAGATGCGGAGAGGCTTTTTATTTGCCAAGTGAATATAGGCGACAGAAATGTGCAAATTATCACATCAGCGACAAACGTTTTTGAAGGCGCTTTAGTTCCTGTATCACTTGATGGAGCAAATCTTGCGAACGGTGTTCAGATTAAGGCGTCAAAAGTTCGTGGTGTAGTTTCAGAAGGAATGTTCTGCTCGGGTGAGGAACTTGGAATTTCGGACAATTTCTACGATGGTGCAAGTATTAATGGTATTTTGATTTTTAAGGACAACTTTGTAATAGGCGAGCCTGTTGCGAAAGCGCTTAAATTAGATGATGCGGCTTTAGATGTTTCTATCACAGCAAATAGACCAGATGCCATGAGCGTAATTGGGCTTGCAAGAGAAATCGCTGCGGTCTATAGGCTGTCTATAAAAGAACAGGATTTATCGTACACAACAGTTGGCGGAAATATAAAAGATTTTGTAACCGTTGAAGACAAAAATTTTACACTTTGCCCAAGATATATGGCAAGCGTTATAAAGAATATTAAAATTGAAAAAAGTCCGCTCAAAATGAGGGCGAGATTGTTCGCTGTTGGCATCAATTCAATAAATAACATCGTTGACATAACGAACTATGTTTTAGTTGAATATGGACAACCAATGCATGCATTCGATGCTAAAAATATTGGCGGTAAGAAAATAATAATCAGAACCGCAAAAAGGGGTGAAAAGATTGCTGTTTTTAACGGAAACACCTATGATTTGACTGAAAATAACCTTGTTATCGCCGATGAAAATAAACCTATTGTTATTGCGGGCGTTATCGGAGGAACAAATTCTTGCATTACGGACGGTACAAAAACTGTTATTTTTGAATCAGCATGCTTTGAACGCTCCCAAATAAGAAAAACATCTCGCGGATTTGGTATTAGGACGGATTCTTCCGCTCGCTTTGAAAAAGGAATTGATATGGGCAGCCAAGAACTTGGCTTAAAGAAGGCTCTAAATCTCGTTTCAAAACTTAAATGTGGCGAAATAGTTGATGGAATAATAGATGAAAAACAAAAAGAAGTCAAAGATACAACAGTCATTGTTTCAAAGACCAGAATTAACAATATTTTAGGGATTTCAGTTGAAGAAAAAGATATTGTAGATATTTTATCAAGCTTGGGAATTAAGTCAAAAATAAAAGACGATAAAATTACATTGACCGTTCCACCTTATCGTTTTGATATCGAAAATGATGCAGACGTTGCAGAAGAAATTATTAGAATGTATGGTTATGATGTTTACAATAATACACATAAAGCATTATTTGATGGTTGCGCTGTCATGGTTGGAAAATACGATACTATACTTAAAATGCAACGCGAAATGAAGCAAAAACTTGTTTCAAAAGGATATTTTGAAGTTAATTCTTATTCATTAGTTCCAATAAATACACATATCAAATTAAATATGGCAGATAGAGTAAATGAAGTTATAGCAATCAAAAATCCACTTAGTGATGAACTTGGCGTTTTGAGAATTTCAATGGCACACTCATTATTTTCAAATATTGAATACAATGTTAAACATGGAAATAAAGATTTCAAAATTTTTGAAAGTGGAAGAACCTTCCATGCAAAAGGACAGCCTATTATTGAACTCCCAGTTGAGAAGAATATGTTGGCTTTTGCAAGCATCTGTGAGAGTGACGATTTCTATACATTCAAAGGAATTGTAGAAAACTGTTTAGAAAAATATAACGTCAGATACAATCTTGAATATTCCAAATTGCCACTTTTGCACCCGGGAATTAGCGCTGATTTCATTACTGAAAATGGAGAAATTATCGCAAGTATTGGTAAAATTAACCCAAAAGTTGCAAAAGAATATGAAATTTCAGATAAAACATACTATGGTGAAATTTACTGCGACTTGTTAAAGAAATTAGAGTTAAAAACGTTTGCTGTAAAGAAAATTTCTAGGTTCCCAGTTGTTGAAAGGGATTTGGCATTAGTTGTTGAAGAAAATATAACAGTTGGGCAACTTAAAGAAATAATTAAACAATGTTGCGGAAAAACTTTTTATGGCGTAAAACTTTTCGATACTTATAGAAACAAAGAACAATTAGGAATGAAAAAAAGTTTGGCGTTTAGAATAAAATTGTCGTCAGATGAGAAAACTTTATCCGAAGATGATATCAATAAAACAATGGAGAAAATTCTTCGCCGTACAAAAGATTTGTTTGGTGCGACATTGAGATAGGAGAAAAATGATTTTTCTTGATAATGCTAGTACAACTAAATTAAGTGATATCGCAAAGAGTGAGATTGAAAAATCTCACGATTTGTTTTATAATCCGTCTGCTGTCTATGGCGTAGGATTAGAAGTGAGAAATAAACTTAATGAGGCAAAGAAAGCGATTTGTAGCGGTTTGGGGACGCAATATAATGATAATTTGATAATTACAGGCTGTGCAACCGAAGCCAATAATTTGGCCATATTTGGAAGTATTAAGAAGACGAGTGAACAATTGATATTTGGAGCAGGAGAGCACCCAGCAGTTTATAATTGCGCACTTGAATTAAAAGCAAAGGGATATAATGTTAAAATTGTTCCATTAACCGAACAAGGCGAAATAGATTACAATGAACTAACAAAATTGCTAGATGAGCCAACTGCTTTTGTTTCAATAATGCATGCAAGTAATGAAACGGGCACGATCAATGATATTGCAAAAATAGTACGAATGGTAAGACGGAAAAACCCAACTGCAATAGTCCATTCTGATGGTGTTCAAGCCTTTGGCAAAATTTCAGTCAATGTGAGCGCTCTTGGTGTGGATTTGTACACGATAAGCGCTCATAAAATTGGCGGGCCAAAGGGTATCGGCGCATTATATATCAAAAACATTAAAAAGTTAAAGCCTATAACATTCGGTGGTGGGCAAGAATTTGGTTTGCGTTCGGGGACTGAAAATGTGGCTTATACGCTAGCGTTTGGTGAACTTGTAAAATCGCTAAAAGTTAATAAAAGCTATGAAAAAGTTAAAAAATTAAACGATTATGTAAGAAAATTTTTCGAAGACGCAAGGATAAAAAATAATTTACCAATTCTTCTAAATTCACCTGAAAGCGCAAGCCCTTATGTGTTAAGTTTTTCATTTGAAGGGGTGCGTGGCGAAACACTTGTGCATATATTGGAAAAAAATGACATTATCGTTGGAACGGGAAGTGCTTGTTCGAGTAAAAAAGGTGCATTAAATCGCACACTTGAAGCAATGAAACGTACAAAATCACAAAATGAAGGCGCTATTAGAATAAGTTTTTCAGCGGAAAACACTTTGGAAGAGATAAATTTTGCATGCGATAAAATTTTAGAAGAATATAAAAATTTATTACAAAAATTAAATTAAGGAGTTTAGATGGACAAGGTTATATTGCTTAGATATGGCGAGATACATTTGAAAGGCAAAAATAGAGGAGTCTTTGACAATGCTTTAATAAAAAACATTGAAAAAGTCATGTATAAGATAGATGAAAACGCAAAAATAAGCAAAGTTGGCGGAAGATATCTTGTATCAAATTTTGATCAAAATAATTTGACTATTTTAACGGAAAAAATATCAAAAGTTTTTGGGCTCGTTTCCCTTTCTGTCGCAATACAAACAGAGAATGATTCTGAAAAAATCAAAAATACATTAAATGAATTAGTTAAAAATGGTGAATTTTACAGACTAGAAACAGCAAAAAGTTTTAAAGTCGATGTGAAACGCGCCGACAAAAGATTTCCCATTCAATCAATGGACTTTGAGCGCGAATTGGGTGGTGTTGTTTTAGACATTTTGCCCAATTTGAATGTAAATTTGACGAACCCAGAAGTGACAATCTATGTTGATATTAGAGAAAACGGAAAGACTTTTATTTTCTCGGAAAAAATTAAGTGCGTTGGCGGAATGCCAGTTGGTACAAGCGGCAAAGCTTTGGTTATGCTATCGGGCGGCATTGATAGCCCTGTAGCGACATATATGATGGCTAAACGTGGCTTAAAACTCAGTGGCATACATTTTCACTCTTTCCCATATACAAGCGAACAAGCAAAGCAAAAAGTTGTTCGTTTAGCAGAACTTTTAACAGATTATACCGGCAATTTTGACCTATACGTTGTATCTTTCACAAAAATTCAGGAAGAAATTCATAAGAATTGCAAAGAAGGATATATGATAACAATCATGCGCCGTATAATGATGAGAATTTGTGAAAAATTGGCAGATAAATATGATTTCCAAGCCATAATCACAGGCGAAAATTTAGCACAGGTTGCTTCCCAAACCGTTGAGAGTATGACATCTACTGAAAGCGTCTTAAAGCATGTACCCGTTTATAGACCAGTCATTGGCTTTGATAAGCAGGAAATTATTGAAGTTGCGGAAAAAATAGGGACTTTCGAAACGTCAATTTTACCTTACGAAGACTGTTGCACTGTATTTCTTCCTAAAAATCCATTAATTAAGCCAAAAATTGAATTAGTAGAGAAGGAAGAAACGAAGCTCGATGTTGATTTTCTTATACAACAAGCAATTGAAAATCTTGAATTGATAAAAGTGTAAAATAAAAACTAGCAATTGCTAGTTTTTTTGTTGTATTTTGTCGAAGGTGAAATTTGTTTTGCAAATAATCATAATTTTGTTTACTTTTTTATTAAAATAGGTTATTATTAATATGTAAGTTTAATTAAAAGACTATTAATTTAGTTTAAAAATATACAAAATTTCATTATTTTACCGTATTATGCGGGAGTTTTAGGTAAATCTATAAAATTAGTTTTTGATTAAATTTAACATTATTGTTAATTGGAGAAATTATATGACAACAGCATTATTAGGCGCTGTTTCTTCATTAGCAGTCACACTTATTTCTATCGGCTGTGCAATAGTCGGTATTGTAGGTGGTTTTGTGGGAACTTATTTTTTACTGGGCAAGAAAGTTGGAAAAAGCAAATCACAAGCTGTTAAAATAATAGAAGAAGCATATGCAGAAGCGAAAACCGCTAAAAAAGAAGCCATTTTGGAGGCAAAAGAAGAAGTACACAAACTTCGAAATGAATTTGACCAAGAAGTCAAAGACAGAAGAACAGAAATCCAAAAATCTGAAGACAGGCTTTCACAACGTGAAGAGTTTATTGATAAAAAGGAACTTTCACTTGATAAAAAGCAAGAACAAGTTGATGAGACAAAACAAAAACTTGTTGAACGTGAAGCAGAATTAGACAAAATTAAAGAAGAAGAAAATAAAATTTTAACATCTATGCGTAGCGAGCTTGAAAAAGTTGCACGCATGACAAAAGAAGAAGCAAAGCAAAGCCTTGTTAATTCCATGATTGAAGATGCAAAAATTGATGCAGCAAAGACTGTAAAAGAAATTGAAGAAGAAGCAAAAAATGATGGAAATAAAAAAGCACAAAATATAATCGCAAACGTTATTCAAAAATGTGCAACAGACTTTACTTCCGAAATCACAGTGACAACAGTCCCACTTCCAAATGATGAACTTAAAGGTAGAATTATTGGCCGAGAAGGGAGAAATATTAGAGCACTTGAAGCCGCAACTGGCGTTGATTTAATTGTTGATGATACGCCGGAGGCAATCACAGTTTCATGTTTTGATCCTATCAGAAGAGAAGTTGCAAGAACTGCACTTGAAAAATTGATTTTAGACGGCAGAATTCATCCAACTAGAATTGAAGAGTTGGTAATTAAAGCACAAAAGGATATTGACCAGAAAATCAAAGAAGCAGGTGAAAACGCTGTAAACGAAGCAGGAATTTATAACTTGCACCCAGAACTTGTAAAGATTTTAGGTAGATTGAAATACAGAACAAGTTATGGACAAAATTGTTTGAAACACAGCCTTGAAACATCGTACATTGCAGGCTTATTGGCTGCCGAACTTGGAGCAGATGAAAAGATTGCTCGTCGTGGTGGATTATTGCACGATATAGGTAAAGCACTTGACCACGAAATTGAGGGAACGCACGTTTCGATTGGTGTTGATTTGGCAAAGAAATACAAAGAAAGCCCAGCAGTAATTCATTGTATTGAAGCGCACCATTTCAATGTTGAGTTTGAAAGCGTAGAAGCTATTTTAGTGCAAGTCGCAGATGCTGTTTCCAGTTCAAGACCCGGCGCTAGACGCGAAACAATTGAAGCATATGTTAAACGCCTTGAAAAACTTGAAGAAATTGCAAATTCATTCAAAGGTGTTGACAAATCATTTGCTGTACAAGCGGGCCGTGAAATAAGAATTATCGTTAAGCCTGAAGAAATTTCAGATGATATGGCTGTATTCATGGCAAAAGACATTGCTAAGAAGATAGAAGATGAAATGGAGTATCCAGGACAGATTAAAGTCAATGTCATTAGAGAAAGTCGTTTCACTGAAACTGCAAAATAAAGATAAGATAATAAAAGCGAGCAAAATATGTTCGCTTTTTATTTGTAATTTATTGTAAATTTTATAACTATATGTTAAACTATAAAAGTATGAAAAAAGTTACATTATATACTGATGGTGCATGTAGCGGCAACCCTGGCGTTGGAGGCTGGGCTTGTGTTCTTATATATAAAAAACATGAAAAGCAGGTCAGTGGTGGCGAAAAAGAAACCACAAACAATCGCATGGAACTCGCCGCAGTAATTAATGGATTAAAATTATTGAAAGAAAAATGCCAAGTAGAAATATATTCCGATTCTGCATATGTGGTCAATGCGATAAACAATGACTGGATTACAAATTGGCAGACGAAAGGCTGGAAAACAACCAACAAAGACGATGTTTCCAACAAAGATCTTTGGGAAGAGTTATTGCGTCTTTTAAAAGAACATAAAGTCACATTTACAAAGGTCAAAGGCCATGCAGATAATAAGTACAATAACCTTTGCGATAGGCTGGCAGTGGA
>CAYJAO010000012.1:0-1995 GCA_964368355.1 uncultured Lachnospiraceae bacterium
ATGTTAATTTGTTAACAGATTTGATTTGATTCCACTTATTGTGTAAATAATAAAGTTTTAAATGATAAAAATACCATATATGTATATTTTTTATTTTGTAAAAATGTTAATAACTTGTTAGTAATTACAAAATGTTATAAACAAATACACAAAAAGACTATTAAAACATTTGTGACTTTAAAATTTTAAGAAATAGATAAGTTAAATTTAAAAAATTTTAATGTTTATATATACTATATATTAATATTTTAGTTTGACAATAAGAGAATTTGTTGTATAATATTTGCACTTAGGTTAAAAATTTTAGAGAGGTAAAAAAGTGAAAAAGCGCATATTTAGTTTACTTGCAATAGTTTTATGTTTTAGCTTTTGTTTAGCAGGATGTAGTCTATTCCCAGAAAATGAAGAATACATTCAAAATGATATAGTAGCAGAAGCAGGAGATATTACAATCACTCGTGAAGAATTTGTCAAAGGATACAATAGCTATTACAGCACATTTTATCAAAATACTAATGGGGACAATGATAAAGCACTTGATGCTTTAGTTAAATATTTACTATCTAAAAAAATGTATATTTCTGATTCAAAAAAATTATTAGAAAATGGGACAATATCTTTTAGTAATACTGAGAAAAATTATCTTTGGTATTTAGCATGCAACTCTCTTTTAACAAATATTGAAAGTTTTGAGAAAAAAGTAAAAATTGATTTAGGATTAGTTGAACCAGAAGAGGAAGATGATGAAAGAAAACAAGAATCAAATTTTGTTTACACTCCTTATAATAAAACAGCAAAAATAGTTTTGAATGAAGAAACAAACCAGTATGAGATAGTTAAAATAACAACAATTTTAATTAAAAAATTAGATGACGATGGAAAAGAAACTTATGAATATACACCAGTAGAAGAAGTTGGAGATTATGATGATTCTGAAGTTGTTTTATACACTATTGAATATGTTATAAATAGAATTGAAGAAGATAAATTATTTGGTGGAGAAGTTACTTTAACAGAAGAAGATCAACAAAGTAAAATAGTGACCAAAGAAGCAATAAGAAGATATATTCAACAATTAAAAATTAATGAAGAGGGCAAAAAACTTTCAACTGATGAAAATGAAATTTTTGCAAGAGAAATAAATAGAATTTATAATATTTTGTATGAAAATCTTTTAATTAACAAACTTTATGAAAACAAGACGGCTTCTATTCAAATTAAAGAAGAAGATATTTTAAATTTATATCTTACAAAAGTTAAGGAATGCTATGACAGATATGAAATTGATTCAAGCATCTTTATTGAAGAATTAACAAAAATGATCAAAAGCGCAAAATTCTATGGGAGTTATTCTCAAGAGTCAAATTGTATTGAAGATGTCTTATATATACCTCAAGGATTAGATGAAAATTTCTTCTTTGTTACTCATATTGTTATAAGTTTGTCTAGCGAACAAATACAAAAAATTAATGAATTGAAAGAATATTATGAAGCAAATGGAATGAGCGATGATTATTATAAAACCGAATTTAATAAGATTGTTCCAGAGATAACAACCGATATTACAGATGCCATTATCAATTTAAAATTTCAATTAGAAAATGAAGAGATAACACAAGAACAATATGACCAACAGCTTTTAGCAACTATCGGTTCAAAATTAATGATGGTAGATGCAAGAGATGCAGAAGGCTATATCACAGAAGAAGTTATGACTGTTCAGGAAATGGCAGCATTTTTAAATAAAGAATTGGACGAAATTTATATAAAGTATTATGGACAACAGGGCGTGTCAATCACGCGAAATGGACATGAATATATTCCAACTGAGAATGGCTTAATTGAAGCCGAAAGGACTGGGAATAATGATGGATTAGTGATTGAACAATTACAAATAGACTATCAAAATGAGAGAGCAGATAAGTTCAACGAATATGTTTATAAGTATAGCGAAGACTCGGGCACAATTCAAATTCAACCAACCTATTTTGGAGG
>CAYJAO010000012.1:2095-11315 GCA_964368355.1 uncultured Lachnospiraceae bacterium
TGAAGATTTTATTGATGTTTCAAGAGAATTAAATTCAAATGGAGAAATAACAGCAATTAAAACATTCTTAATGGAAAACTGGGAAACAAAAGACACAATTTCAATTTTACAAGAACAAAGTACTGCCATTAGTACAATGATGTATTGCGGTAAAATACAAAACTTATTTGAATGTTTTGATGATGAAAAATTTACTTTACAAGATTTATTAAATGAAGAAACAACAAATGGTAAATACTATTCATTATTAAAGATGGATCAATACAGATTAGGCTTAACAATGAATAAGACATTATTTGATTTTATTTTTGAAGAATATTACGATTCTTTATATAATAATTTGATTGCGCTTTATGAAGATGAAATCATGGAAGGTAAAGATATAGTTATTTATAAAGACAAGATAAGCGATTTAATATAGAGATAAAAAAAACAAGGTAATTTAATTTCCTTGTTTTTTTTGATACAGATAGTTATGAACTATTTGTTATCAAACAAATTGTTTGACCTTTGTAAACAAGCGTTCCCGCTGGCGGAAGCTGCGCAAAGATAAATCCCCCATCTCCTTGTATTTCATAGTAAAGCCCAAGATTTGATAATGTTAAACACGCCTCGGTTAAACTCATATTGATTAGATTTGGCAAGGTTATGTTTGTGACTACAGAGGTGTAAATCACTGTTGTTTTTGGAACGTTTTTATATTCAAATATTCCACTAAATATTTCTTTTGCGTAAGGCGAAGCGACTACACTCCCGTAATATGCCCCAGTGCCAGGTTCATCAACAACGATTAACACAACATATTCTGGATTGGATGCGGGGTAAGTGCCAATAAAACTTGAAACATATTGACCATTAATCTTGCCATTTTCATATTTTTGGCTTGTTCCAGTTTTGCCACCTATTTCATAGCCATCAACAAAAGTATAATTTCCCGCCTTTGAAACAACCCCTTCTAACATTTTGTTTATCATAGCGGAAGTTTGATTTGAAACAACTTGTCGCACTACTGTTTTTGAATTATTTAAAATAATTTTACCATCAGAATTTGTAATACTTTTTACCATATAAGGTTCAACTAAATATCCCCCATTGACGCAAGCGGAAATCGCTGTAATAAGTTGTAATGGAGTGACAGCAATAGCTTGACCAAAACCCATTCTTGCAAGATCGACAGTTTTTACGCCATCTTTATCCATTAAAATTCCACCAGACTCGCCTAGAAAATCAATTCCCGTTTGGTCATCTAACCCAAAAGATTCGAAAAAATTATAGAATCTATCTAACCCTAGTTTTAATGCGAGTTGAGTGAAAACACAGTTACAGGAATTACAAAGCCCATCAGTTAGATCTTGGCTGCCATGGCCAGTAGATTTCCAACATTTTATTTTTTGTCCATCAATGATAGTATATCCAGGGCAATAAAAACCATCAGATAAATGCGCTACTCCCGCTTCCAAAGCGCTTGCCATAGTTAAAATTTTAAATGTAGATCCGGGTTCATAAACATCAACTATTGCTTGATTTTTCATTTGTTGTAACATGCTTGAAACATCATAGCGTGGAACATTATTTAGATCAAAACTTGGTTTTGTGCTCATGGCAATTATTTCACCTGTATTTGGATCCATGACGATTGCTGTTGCACTTTTTGCTTTTTGTTCGGCCATTAGTTTTTCTAATGTTTGTTCGACTTTTAATTGTATATTTACATCTATCGTCATGCTAATATTAAATCCTGCGACCGATGGTATGAATGTTGTTAAACTATTATATAGTTCTTTACCTTGCAAATCGCTCTGTACAAGAGAGTAGCCTTGTACTCCCGACAACAGTTCATTATAATATGCTTCGAGCCCTGCCTGCCCTATATTGTCGATTGTAGTAAACCCTAAAACTTGTGTTAATAAATTGCCATAAGGATAATACCTACTCACACTCTCAGATAAATAAACACCACTATAGCCAGCGTTAAAAATTTCTAGCGCGGTGTTTTTTTCTACTTGCATTTTTATTAAAACTTCACTAACGGTGTTGTTATTAACTTTCTCAAAAGTTTGCATATAATCTAAATTTAATTTGGAAGATAGAAGCGAAGCGACCGCTGTTGAATCTTTAACTTCTCTTGCCCTAACATAGAGATTATATGTTGTATAAGAAACGGCCAAGGCAGAGCCGTTTGTGTCATAAATAGAACCGCGTTCGGCTGCTAAAGGCAAGTCACGAGTCCATTGTTCTGTTGCGCGCGCTTGTAAAAAACCACCTTGAAAAACTTGAATATATAAAAGCCTACCAGTTATAGTAATGAATAAAATTATTAAAACAACAGAGAAGATAAAAATTCTCTTCTTAAAAAACTTCAAATTAAATTTTTCTATCACAAAATACTCCTAAAATAGTGTATTTTGCAAATCTATATTTTATGAAAAAAGGCACGAGTACTTTTATCTTTTATCATATTAATTCTAACTTGAATAATAAAAAACTGATTTATTTTTTAACCAAATATTTTCCCTAACCAATTACAAAATCTGTCAAACCAATTACTTTTTACACTGTATTCAACGGGCTTTTCTAATGCACTTGGTTGCAAAGGAACAACTTCTGCCTCTGATAATTTTTCCAGATCAAAAATACTATCAGGGTTTGTTAGATCATCTGCTTTTGAAATGTTGCTTATATAATTAATGACGTTTACTGAATAGGCTTTGTTTGCTTGCTCCATCTCGGCCGTGAGAGTCTTTATTTCAACTGCGTTATAAATACTCCAACCCATAAAACATGCTAGCACTGCACAAAAACCAAAAGTGATTATTTTAAATCTAGTTTTTAAATTAACGTGAGTTTTTCCGCGATTTAAGCGCTGAGTTGACTCATTAATTTTTTCTTGTTGTTTTTCTTCAATATCTTCTTCTAAAATTTCTTCTATTGTCTTTGAAAAATCAATTTTTGATTCAATCTTTTGTTCTGGTTCGACATCAACTTGTTTTTCAATTTTTTCTTCAACCTTAGGCTTGTTAACATAGGTCGAAAATGAAACTTGTCCGGAAACTTGTTTTTTAGTTGATTTTGGTTCTTCTGAAAAAAATGTTTCTGCGGCTTCAAATTGTATCTTTGTTGAATTGGTTGGAGCCGAAGACACTACTATGTTTGTTGAAAAGTTTTTCTTCAAATTTTCCATATAAAGTTCAGGAGTGTTGTTTTCAAAAAGAACTTTTTTTGCTTCAACTTTTTTTTCTTTTTGAGGCACAGATAAATCTTTAGAGACCTCTTCAGTATCTAAATCTATAACAGCAGTTCTTGAATCTTTTAATGGCTTTAATTCCATGTAAATATAATACAACAAAAAAATACTTTTTTCAAGTTAATACAAGCTATTTAAAAAATAAATAAACCAAGTTAAAATAATAAAAAAATTAGTAAAAATACTAATTTCTTTGAGCAATTCTTAATTTTGCACAACTTGCGCGAGAATTTAATTTTAGTTCTTTATCATTTGAAGTAATAGGTTTTTTAGAAATTAATTTTATTTCGGCTTTGTGATTGCATATGCATTTGGGAAAACTTGGCGGACAGATACAATCCGTTGCCAATTCTTTGAAGGCGTTCTTTACTATTCTATCTTCAAGTGAATGAAAGGAAATAACGCAAAATCTTCCTTCTTTACTCAATAAATCAACTAGTTTTTTTATCAATTCATCTAACCCAAACAATTCAGAGTTTACTTCAATTCTCAATGCTTGGAAAACTTTTTTTGCCGCCCCACCACGAGAAAAAACTATTTTCTTTGGCATGCTATTTTCTACTATTTGATTCAATTGAGCAGTTGTTTCTATCTCTTTTTCATTGCGAACTTTCACTATGTTTTTTGCTATGCTTTTTGAAAATTCTTCTTCACCATACTTAAAGAAAAGGTCAGCCAATGCTTCTTCGCTGTATGTATTTACTATTTCTTTTGCGGTAAAAAATTGGGTTCTATCCATTCTCATATCGAGAGGTGCATCGCTTCTAAAACTAAACCCACGTTCGGGGGTGTCTATTTGATAAGAACTAACACCCAAGTCAATTAGCATTCCGTCAATTTTATTAAAACCTAAATTTGCTAAAATTTCAGGAGATTTTTTGAAATCGCTTTTTACTATTAAACAAGTTGGCTTATTTGGCTTTTTCAATGCATTTAGAAAATTAATAGGTTTTTCCTCTTTGATTGGGTTAAAAATAAAAACATTTGCGACATCTTTTAATCTATCGTACGAAGCATTAACGGCATCATCATCTTTATCAAATCCAATCAATATGCCTTTTGAGTTTAATTTTTTAACTATCTCGCCAGCATGCCCCGCCCCACCAATTGTGCAATCAATATAAATACCAGAAGGGCTAATATTTAGCCCTTCTATAACTTCATTCAACAATACGGGTATGTGCTTAAATTCCATTTTATCCTTCTATACCAAACAATGTCTTAACCAATTGTCTTACAGTTAAATTGCTTGTTGCATTATCTATTTCCGTTGCCAATGCAACTTTTCCTCCAGTTATTGTACAATCCAAAACTGTTCCGTTTGAAGTTGCTTGAGCAAGAACATAGGTTGCTCCATTACATAAATCCGTTAACGATTCTATAAGGTTTGTATCGGTTATCCCAAGAGGAATTCCGGTCAGCATATCTATGTTTGACATTAATATACTAATTCTTAAACTTACTGCTTGTTCTTTTGAAAGAGTATCCGTGCTAATGATATCAGTAGGAACTTCTGTTCCGGCAATATTATTAATAGTTTCTGTAATAGAGATCAAATCTTCGCCAGTTAATGCGCCTAGTGAGTTTGAAAGATCTTCATAACTTTCTGCACTAGTTGGAGAAATATTTGAGAAAGAGTCTTGAATATCGTTGATTTTATCGGCTATTTCTTCTTCGACGCCAATAACTTCAAGCACTTCGCCAACATCAACACCGCTATTTGGGTCGGACAATAGATCTAAGATATCGCCACCGCCGTTTGCAATGTCAGAAAGCTTCTTTGCTGTTCTTAGGAAATTGACCCACTCAATTGTTCCGTATGATACATCACTAGTGAATTCAAATGACTGTTTTGAATAATTGACTAATGCGATATATAACTCTGCAAATATTCCACCATTTTCAACACTCTTCTCATCTGTGGTTAAAACACATAGTATGTTTGGAGTCCCTGTTGAATCGCAATCATAAGCATTATACCTCAATGCATTCAAGAAATCGCCGACTTTAATTATTTGGCCGTCAGTTAAGGTTTCTAAATTAAAGGATGAATCAGTTAAAATTGAGAAGCATTTTCCAAGATCTTCTATAACAGAAACAACGTCTTCTTTTTGATCATTAGTCAATTGTTCTAATTCAATATCTGTGAGAGTTACAGGGTCTGTTTCAGTAGAAATAATATCGGATACTTTTGTATTTAATGTGTTTAAGACAAAGACTAAGGATTGTTTTAATAATCTGCTTGTGTAAATATTATCGACCATCATTCCAATAGAGGTTCGTTCAGGGGTTGTGTCTGGATAAGTTAAAAGTAATTGATCCAAGATTGCGTTCATCGTTGAGTTATCTAAATTTAAATCGCTTATAGAATTGGTTGGGAATAAAATTTCTTTTGAAATACTTCCTTCAATTTCTGTTTCTAAAATATCCAGGAACGATACTATACAATTAAATTCATTTTCCCAACTAAAACCGGGTTGCCCTACTGCACCAAAATCTACATACTTATTGTATTGTTCATTTTGTGAAAGCCCATCAAATACAGAAAGATAGGTTTCATAAAGAATGTCAATCGTTTCTAAGTTTGTTAAAATATTTTTTGCATATGAAATTTTTAACGCGCTTGAATTCTCGATAGTTTCATCGTTTAAGCTAAATATCGTTGCCACTAAATCATCTTTAAAGCCTTGATATCCAACAGAAGTAATGAAGTTTGCTGTATTTTCTGCGATATTAACGACTGAATCTTTTTCGGCATTCGTTAATGCTGTGAAATTAGTTAAATCAATTTCTACAACTTGTTCTCCGAGAGCATTTCGCAATGTTTCAATGTTTTGATTTGCAAGCTCAAAGGCGTGTTTGATAGGTTTTTGAGAAAGTGAAGAATTTAATAGCGGGGTTAATATTGTTCTTACATAAGTATCGTCTGAGTCTGCTGGTTTTGCTAAAAGTAGCTCACATATATGGTTTATATCTACTGTTTGGTTTAATACATAACTTAAAAGGCCACTTTCTTTTAATTGGACAATAGGGGTTGAAAGTATGTTTAGTTCTATTTCTAAATTTATTGTTTTTAATGTTGTTGTGTCTATAAAATCAGAGACCTTATCGAGACTTGATATTTGATCAATCAAAACATCGCAGGTTTTAATGGTTGTCTGCCCAGCAAACAATGGAGAAGTTTTTACTAAATTTAATTCTTTGCCAACAAGCCTAATTGTTGATTTTAAGTCATTATTTCCAAAAGAATTTTCAACTAGCATTTTGGGATTTGAGATAATATCTTGGATTCCATAAGGTTCAAGTATGTCATAAATATCTAACCCAGTTTTCACTAAGTCATAGAAATTTGTTTTGAAATTATTCCAATTAATATTGTTATAATCTATCTCTCCTAAATCTACTGAAGAATCGCTTCTAATTTTATTGCCCGCTTCGGCAAGTCCTATATTGCTTGCGTTGCCAATCAAAATTTGCAAGGAGCGAGAATTAAATAAATTGTTAGAAATAGACGATAAAAGCGCATAATTGTCTTTTTTAATTGCACTGATTATATTTTCATAACTTATTTCACTAGCCAATACTTCATCTACTAATCCAGATTTTGTTGCCGCTGAACCAACTTTAACCAATGACATGATATCGCTTTTTAAAGTTTTTACAAATCCTTCTGGGCTTGTCTTTAAATCTGCCACCATTGCATCAAGTGTATCTTTTACTTCACTATTGTAAGGGAATTCTAAATAAGTGTCGCTATCATAAAAGAAAGTTAATCCATAAGGAATTGCCTCTTCCGCCAACGATTTAAACAGCCCCATATTAAATATAAGGTTGACGACCTTTTCTACTCTGTTAAAATTAAGTTGTGTATAATTTGGCAAGCTACCAAATTCATCAAGGAAAAGGACAACTTCATCATAAATTTTTGTCGCATCTAAAATATCTTTTCTAAAAGCAAAATTTTCGTCGTTTACAGGTACGGACGTTATTGCGTCAAATATAACATCGTCAAATCCGCCAATGGTCAGGATCTTTGTGCTTACTGCTCCGCTGAAAGCATCAATGTATGAAATGATATCTTCTCCTACATAATAGTTTAACAAATCAGCACTTGTTTCTGATAAAAATTTTTCATCTTCAGCATGAACAACCAATTCTGAAGATGAAATAATTCCAGTTTCAGCGTCAGTATGGGCAATTGTAGATATTGTTGTGGTTAAAGAAGTCAAGGGCAAGAAGAGCAAGAAAAGCAATACAAAACCTTGAACTGTACCTACAGCACCTCCCCACCAACGATATTTTTTTGGTTTTGGCGCCAAAGCGACGCTGGGTGCGCCCGGTTTTATAAGTTGGCCCTTTTCTACATTTTTTGCTTCAAGTTTTTTTTGCTTTTTCTGTTGCCTTGCAAGGCGAGCCTCTTTTAAAGCGGTTTTTGCTAAAATGATAAAAACAATCCAACTTAAAAACTGCATTATGAATACTAAAAGGAAGAAAACAACAATGTTCATTATAGCCACAGGCAACGCTTCAATTATTGACATTAATGCTGGCATTTCAGCGGCAGCATCTGCTATTTGTGCATTGGAAAGGACTAAGTTTTTCAATGTTTCTGGAATAGTCGTGACCATTTCTCCATCTACACTTAAATTAAAACCTGAGAGATCTATTTTTAAGAGAGCCCCAGAGATAGGAGCAGTTATCAATCCTGCAATAATCATAAAAACAACGAGCGTTCCTAATCTAATAGCGGACTTTTTTACTCCTCTTTTTAAACCCCAAAGGAAACCAGAAAGGAGTCCTAAGAAAAATAGAACATAAGTGACTATAGTTATAATTAGTGTAATATCCATGGTTTACCTCTTTGCCTTTGATTAAGAATACAACATTATTTATTATACATCAACTAAAACTTAATATTATATATTGTTGAAAAAGAGAGTATTTTAGGTAAAGGATAATATAAATGTAAGCCACAATATTTAATTATTTTTTATCGTTTAGTAAATTTGTTTTCTTTGCCAGAAATTCTTTTTCTGAGATATCGCCAACATCTTTCAATGCGGACAACTCTTGAAGTTGAGTTGCGGCATCTTTCTTTTCTCCAGTAGGAGTATACTCTGAGAAAGTTGGGGCTGGCTTAAAATGGGCTTTTCTTCCGCAAAAAAATCTAATAATACCGATAAGCCTTAAAATTTCAATAAATGCAAGAACGCTTGTGATTGTTGTTAAATAGACTTCAATTGATTCTGCTTTTAGACTTACTACTAACATTGCGACAAGTAATGCTAAAGGAATGAGTTCTAATATAAAGAAAGTGATTAAGTTTCCACCACGCTTGTAATATTCCCCAGGCTCTTTTCTTATCTTGTTAATTGTAACACTTCCAAAGATAATGCTGCAAATTCCGAATATGCCCATTATTGCCAGATATACAGCAAAGATTTCAATACTTTCAAGAGAAGTTATTAATGGACTAACTAAATATAAAAATGAAAGAAGTGAACTCTCTGTCATTGCGGGCAATATTTTGTATTTAGACAAAAAGAAGAGCGCAATTATTGCTAAAAATGCGATACCTAATAAGATATCTAAAATACCAGAAATTAAATTAAAAATTTTTCCTTTTTTCATATTGTTTCTCCTTTATTGAACATATTATAATATATTACTATGAAAAATCAAAACAAAAAAGCGTTACCAATCAATAATTTTATGAGAACTTATCTTTATATCGTCACAATAATCAAAATACTTTTGTTTAAACTTTTTTGTTTCTGTTAATTTTAATTTTTTTATCTCATCTTGTTTCATATAATATATTTTACCACTAAATGTAAAAAATAAAAATCGTTTGAAGATTATAATAATAACTGGTACAATATTTTTGTAAAGAGGAGGATTTATGGTTAAAAGTTGCAAAACGTTAAATTTAATATCTGGAATTTTGGAAATTATATTTTCAGCATTTATGATGGC
>CAYJAO010000013.1:0-10708 GCA_964368355.1 uncultured Lachnospiraceae bacterium
CTCCTAATTTTTTTGAAAATTTTTTCATTTCTTTTTCTCCTTTTATTTTTTAACAATCTAGTTTTGTGGAGAAATTAAAATTTTATCCACATTTTTATCGATTGTTGTCTATATTTTAACTTTTAGTTTCATTTATGTCAAACGATTTAACATGATTTTTCAAAATTTTTATATATTCTCCAGTTAATCCATTTTTTATAGATCATAAAATGCAAATAAATTAGTGGGAAATAAAGAAATCTTGCTTATATTTTTAAAATGTGATATTCTTTTCTCCGTGAGAGTAATCAATTTATCGTCAGGAAGCGATGGAAATTTAACTTATGTAGAAAGCGAGCAAGCAAAGATTTTAATCGATGCTGGCTTGTCATGCAAAGAAATTGAATTAAGGCTTTCTTTGTTAAATGTATCAGGCAATCAAATTGATGCGATTTTAATCACACATGAACATTGTGACCACATTAAAGGTTTGGATGTTTTTGCAACAAAATTTCATATAAAAGTTTATGCTCATATTGATGAATGGAACGAATTGTCTTTAAAATTACAAAAATTACCAAATAAACAAAGATATGATTTTACTTCTGCTCCGTTCTCTATCAAAGACATAACAATTTCTGCTTTCAAAGTTCCCCATGATTCTGTGTGTTGTGTCGGGTATTCATTAGAGAGCAACAATAAACGTGTAAGTTTTTGCACAGACTTGGGCGTTGCAAGGCTCGAAACATTGCGAAACCTTTTTGGGAGCCAGTTGGTGTATTTAGAGGCAAACCATGATGAAACTATGCTAAAAAATAACACACATTATCATGCAAGTCTCAAGCAACGCATTCTTTCGACAAAGGGACACCTATCAAACAGTGCAAGCGCAGAAGCAATAAGCATACTTGTAAAAAACGGGACGAAACAAATCGTCTTATCTCACCTATCTAAGGAAAACAATGATCCAATTCTAGCGCATGAAACAATAAAGGGCATCTTGGCAAGTAAAGGTATAGTTGAAGGCGAGCATATTAAAATAGACGTTGCATCAACTAAGCCTGGCAAAATATACAGAATTTCTTAAGTGGCTTTGCCACTTTTTTAGTCAAATTTAATTGCACGGGCTTGACAAGTGTGATATACTATCGCAGTAAACTAATTTAAGGAGAAACACATGAGTTACAAAATAAGAAAAAGAGAAAAAAACAAGTTAGAAGTCGAGATTTTAATCAGCCCTGAGAGGTGGGAGGAAAGCATAAGAAAATCTTATGAAGAACAAAAAAACAGATTCTCAGTACAAGGTTTTAGAAAGGGTAAAGCACCTAGAAAGGTTATAGAAAAACAATACGGCGAAGGAATTTTCTTTGATTATGCTTTGGAAATTGCTTTTTCAGAAGAATATAACATCTTTTTAGACGCAAATCTTGAAATTGAGCCAATTGCTCAACCAGATGTAAAGATTGAAAAGTTTGAAAAAGAAGGAATTTTAATATCTGCAACTGTTGACCTTATGCCAGAAGTAAAGTTAGGCGCATACACAGGTTTAACGGTGAAGAAAGATAAACAGAAAATTAAAAAAACAGATATTGATAAAGAGTTAAAATTATTAGCAGAAAAACAAGCTAGATTTGTTGAATGTAAAGAATGTGCACAACTTGGCGATTTTGCAATAATAGATTTTGCCGGTTCAGTTGATGGCAAAATATTCGAAGGCGGAACGGCACAAGGCTATCGCTTAGAACTTGGCTCACATAGTTTTATTGATACTTTTGAAGATCAAATAGTTGGCATGAGTGTTGGTGATGAAAAAGATATCAACGTCACATTCCCAGAAAACTATCATGAAAAATCATTAGCAGGTAAACCAGCGATCTTTAAGGTTGTAGTGCAAAAAATTGAAAGAAAAGAGTTGCCAGAAATTAACGATGAATTCGCTGCAAACGTAAGCGAATTTGAAACGCTTGAAGATTATAGGAAAGATATTGAAAAAAGGCTTAATGAAAAACTTGAAGCACAAAAAGAAAGAAACCTTGAAAATGATTTAATTGAAGCAGTTGTAAAATCAAGCGAAGTTGAGATTCTAGAATCATTGGTTGAAAAGCAGCTTGACATCTTTATGCGCGACCTTGAAACAAGACTTTCATATCAAGGGCTTAAATTCGAAGATTATTTACAATATGTCGGGAAATCGGTTGAAGATCTTAGAAATGAAAGAAAGGAGCAAGCAACAGAAACTGTAAAGACAAGACTTGTTCTTGAAGCTTTGGTTAAAAAAGAAAATATGGTTGTGACAGATTCAGACCTTGATAAAGCTCTCTCCGAAACGGCAGAAAAATATAAAAAATCTTTAGAGGATTACAAGAAAAGTTTAGATGATAGAACTATTGCGTACTACCAAAACGACATTTTAATGAAAAAACTCTTAGATTTCTTAAAAACAAATAACGATATAATTTAATGTTTTGGTAATACAATATAGAAAGAACTTTCTAGCCTTTCTATTTTGTTAAACATAATTTTAAAAAAAATATAATATGAGGTGATAAAATGTTAATACCAATGGTTGTCGACCAAACCGCAAATGGCGAGCGTTCTTACGATATTTATTCTCGTTTATTAGAAGACAGAATTATTTTCTTAACAGGTGAAATAAACGATGCAATAGCGAACAATGTCGTTGCACAATTAATTTATCTTGAAGGTAAAAATCCAGACAAAGATATTTGCCTTTATATCAATAGCCCTGGTGGAAGCGTTTCTGCTGGCATGGCAATTTACGATACCATGAACTATATCAAATGCGATGTCTCTACAATATGTATAGGGCTTGCAGCATCTATGGGAGCATTTCTATTATCAAGTGGCAAAAAGGGTAAGCGTTTTGCTTTGCCAAATTCCGAGATAATGATACACCAGCCTTTAGGCGGTGCACAAGGTCAAGCAAGTGACATACAAATTCAAGCACAACAAATTCAAAAAATAAAAGCAAAAGTAAATCAAATTTTATCAGAGCAAACCGGACAACCTCTTGAACAAGTAGAAAAAGATACCGACCGTGACCATTATATGAGCACTGAAGAAGCCCTTAGTTATGGTTTAATAGACAAAGTGGTAACATCAAGACCAAAAAAGTAAAATAAGACTAAAAATTAAAAACAGCGAAATAATAGGAAGATATGAAGAACGAAAATTTAACTTGCTCATTTTGTGGCAAATCACAAAACAGTGTAAAAAAATTAATCGCCAGCCCAAATGGCGACAGTTTTATCTGCGACGAATGCATTATTGTTTGCAAAGACATAATGTATGAAGATAAAGTTTCAAAGATTGATAAAGAAATCGAATTGTTAACCCCTGAGCAAATCAAAGAAAAACTTAATGAATATATCATTGGGCAAGATGAAGCAAAGCGAGTATTAGCGGTCGCCGTTTATAATCACTACAAAAGAATAAATTACAATCTTCTCTATGCAAAAGATAATAAAAATAAAGATAATGAAATCGAACTTGAAAAAAGCAATATTCTCATGGTTGGTCCAACAGGTTGCGGAAAGACGTTGCTCGCAAAGACCCTTGCAAAGATTCTAAACGTGCCATTCGCTTCTGCTGATGCTACTACCCTAACCGAAGCGGGCTATGTTGGAGATGATGTAGAAAATATATTGTTGAAATTAATTCAAAACGCAGATTACGATATCGCTCGTGCACAACGTGGAATAATCTATGTCGATGAAATAGATAAACTTGCTAAAAAGAGCCAAAATGTTTCAATCACAAGAGATGTGTCTGGTGAAGGAGTACAACAAGCGCTTTTAAAGATAATTGAAAGCACTATTGCAAACGTGCCTCCTCAAGGTGGAAGAAAACATCCTCAACAAGAAATGTTGCACATTGATACAACGAACATCTTATTTATTTGTGGTGGTGCTTTTATTGGGCTGGATAAAATAATTGAAGGCAGAATAAATAGTTCAAGTTTAGGTTTTAATGCTGATATAAAATCAAAGGAAGAGAAAGATAAAATCAATATTACGAAAAAAACTCAGCCTAGCGATTTAATTAAATTTGGATTAATTCCAGAATTTGTCGGAAGAATGCCCGTATTTGTTTCTCTCGATGAATTAGATGAAGATTCTTTTGTGAAAATTTTAACAGAGCCTAAAAATGCTCTAGTAAAACAATACAAAAAACTCTTTAATATGGATAATATTGAATTAATTATTGAGCCTGAAGCAATAAAAGCAGTTGCCCACAAAGCAAAAGAACTCAAAACTGGTGCGCGCGGTTTAAGGGCAATAATTGAAGAAAGTATGCTCGACGTAATGTTCTCTGCCCCAAGCAAAGATAATATCGAAAAAATAATCATCACAAAAGATGTGATCGAGCAAAAGGAAAAACCAACTGTAATTTATAAACAAAAAGAAGAGGCAGTCTAACTGTATTATGCGAAAATTCTTAACAATAAAAAACCACAGGATTTCTGTGGTTTTTATTAATTAATCTTATTTGTTGCCCGACATTTTTGCCACCTCTTCAGCAAGGTTGTCTTGGCGTTTTTCTAAACCTTCACCCATTTCATAACGAGCGAATCTTCTAATTGAGATTTTCTCCCCAATTGCAAGAATGGCTTCGTTGACAACTTGCGTGATTGTCTTTGAAGTGTCTTTAACAAATTCTTGATCCATTAAGCAGACATCTTTGTAATATTTCTTAACTCTGCCTTCAACCATTTTATCAACAACTGCTGCTGGTTTCCCCTCATTGATGGCTTGTGCTTTTAAAATTGCTTTTTCTTCATCAAGTGCTTCTGTTGGAACTTCAACTTCTGTGACATAAAGAGGTTTCGCTGCTGCAATTTGCATAGCGATATCTTTTACTAAATTTTGGAAAGCATCGCTTTTTGCAACAAAATCTGTTTCACAGTTAACTTCTACTAAAACACCAATTTTCCCACCCATGTGAATATATGAACCAACAACACCTTCTGCTGCAATTCTATCAGCCTTCTTTGCTGCTGCTGCCATACCTTTTTCACGGAGATATTTTATAGCCTCATCGAAATTTCCGTCTGTTTTTGTTAATGCATTTTTACAATCCATCATGCCCGCGCCTGTTGTTGCTCTTAATTTTGAAACATCTTGTGCTGTAAACATATTATTTCTCCTCTGCTACTTTTTTTGCTGTCCTTGGACTCTTAGTTACTTTTGGCTCTTCAGCCTTTACTTCTTCAGTTTTTTCAGCTGGTTTACTTACTCTTGGTTTTTTATGAGGTTTTGCTTCTTCAACAACTGCTTCTGCATCTTCCATTGTTGGTTTTGCTTCTGCTAATGCGGCAGCAAGGTCAACTTTTTCTTCATTCTCATCTGATGGCTTGAAAGAAACTCCTTCTTTTGCTTCAATTACCGCATCTGCAATTGCTGAAACAATCAATTTTACTGAACGAATTGCATCATCATTGCCTGGGATAACATAATCTATTCCGCTAGGATCGCAGTTTGTGTCTACAAGCCCTACAAGCGGAATATGCATTTTGATAGCTTCTCTAACACAAATATGCTCTTTTGTTGGATCAACAACGAAGATAACTCCTGGCATTTCTCTCATTTCTTTAACACCACCAAGATTTAACTCCAATTTATCTCTCTCTTGTTTCAAAAGAGAAACCTCTTTCTTTGGAAGAAGTTCAAACTCTCCAACTTTTTCCATTTGATTTAATTTATTGAGTCTATCAATTCTTGTTCTCATTGTTTTGAAGTTGGTAAGGCAACCACCCAACCAACGAGAGTTTACGTAGAACATTCCGCATCTCTCTGTTTCTTCTTTTATAGCTTCCGCTGCTTGTTTTTTCGTTCCTACGAAAAGAACGTTTTTGCCTGATGCAACAACATCTCTTACAAAAGCGTAGGCGTTGTCGATAAGGTCTGATGTTTGTTCTAGATTAAGGATATGAATATCGTTTCTTGCTGTGAAGATATACTTCTTCATCTTTGGGTTCCATTTTCTTGTTTGATGCCCGAAATGCACACCTGCTTCTAGAAGCTGTTTCATTGAAATAACTGACATTTTATTTTTTCCTCCTTGTTTTTAGTCTTCCTCGTGCCGTATATGCTCCGATAACCACCAATTCAATAAAGATGAGAGTTCTTTATCAATATTTTAAATCAAATATCTTGGCAACAGTTAACGAATAGGTCACGAGTGTTTATTTGTCAATGAACTGACTCCTGAAATATAACACAACTTTAAATATATTGCAAGCGTTTCATAAATTTTTTTGCAGTATTCTTATTTTGTGATTAAAAATATAAATTCAGACAATAAAAAACAGCCGTTTGGCCGTTTGTTGTGGCCTCGCCCACTAACTTACTTTATCTACTATCCAAGTGATGAATTGTTTATTGGAAGGGATTAAACTTGCGTTATGTAAACAAGAACGACCGCAAATCTCGTCGAAAAGCATCCTATTTTTGCATCTGCTGGTTGCAATATTTATAGCATTTCTTATATTTCTCTCAATATTGTTAACTTGTGTGCTGTATTTTATTGCTAATTTTGGGTACAATTTTGCATTAAAAGATTTTAACATCCTCTTATCTCTTATAATATCAATAACTAATTCTCTAATATATTCATATCCTAAATATTTTGTTGTCACCCCCAGATCAGTTAAAAGGCGAGCAATTTTCCCCCTTAACTCTTCCACTCTTTCAGGACTTAAATTCTTGGCAGATCTCTCTTGAACCTCTTTTAAAAAGCTATTTACCACCTGCGAATAATTTTTTTTATCCACAATCACGATGTCTTCATCACAAAAATTCAGCGATTCTGGATCGGGTGATAATATCACAATTTTTGGGACATCAAAAATTCTTGTACTCTTAAAGTCTTTATATATTTCGTATGGAAAGTTGATACTTTCAGCATCAAAAAAAATTACTTCCGGATTTGTTGATATAAACTTATGTAGTAATTCTGGAAAAGTTAACGAATAAACCAAATTAACTTTTTGTTCTCGACATATAAATCTTAAAGCCTCTCCCAATGAATAATCTCTCTTAGAATATAAAATAGCACTCTTACACATAACCCCCACCTATTTGTTAAAAACAGAATCATGATACCTTATTTTTTATAAAAAATCAAACATTTTGTAAAATTTATTTTTATATATTTACAAAAAAGCATACTTTTTTACAAAAACGGCCTTTTTGTCGAAGAATGTCGCAAGTTTTTATTTGTAGTTATTCAATTTCTGTGATATATTTAATGTATGAAAAATGTTTTTTCCACTCAAAGAGTGTTTAAGGATTTTAAAGACAGCCTAGACAAAAACCAACTCTCTCACGCCTATCTTCTTTTATCCCCCGACGAGTTATCTAATAATATGATAGCAAAGTATCTATCTCTATTAACTCTTTGTAAAGAAAATACCGCATGTGAGAATTGTCCATCTTGTCAAAAAGCCTTAGTAGGCACCCATCCAGATATCTTGACATATCCCAAAAATTCTAACTTTGTTGTAGAAGATGCGAATGATATCAATGAAAAAGCGCTCGAATACCCGATGCTTGGCAGCCGCAAGATAATAATTATTAACAATATAGATGAAGCAACTGTTCAGGCGCAAAATAAGATATTAAAAACATTGGAAGAGCCACCTAAGTCAGTCATTTTCTTTCTAACAGCAAAAAATCAAAATAAAATCCTCCCGACAATTATATCTAGAATAAGAAAAGAAACTTTGTCCCCATTTGACAAAGAAAATATTAATGAGTTTTTGCAACAGCATTCTAGTTTATTCCAAAACGAGATTCCATTTGACTGTTTATCCCATAAAACCTTCAAGCAGATAGCCGACTCTCTTGAATTTGGAGGTGGATGGTTGGGCAAAACAATACAATGTTTATCTGATCCAAATTTCCCAGAGGAAGAAAAGTTGGCAAAAGAAATAGCGCTGTCATTAAAGTCAAGCAAAGATATTCCCGCATATTCATCAAAGATTTTAAGTGTTAAGGAAAATATAACAACAATATTAGAATTGCTTGAACAGGAATTTAGAAATCTCATGCTAAATTCGGAAGATATATATAGCCAGGAAGGTTATCTTACTATAATTGAAGCCATAAATCATTCAAGTGAGGAACTGGAGCGAAACGTCAATCCCGCATTAATAATAGATAATTTATTTATGAAGATATTAGAAATAAAATACATTTATAAAATGTTATAACCACATAGGAGAATTATGAAAAACATTACCATCGTCTTCCCTGGAAGTCCAGTAAATTACGACATTGAATATTCGGGCGAAGAAATAAAAAAAGATGCTTATATTTTAGTTGAAACCTCAAAGGGTCTAGAATTGGCGCAAGCGATCTGTGTTCCGTTTGACGTACCAGAAAAAGGCAAGCAAACACTAGCAGAAGGGATTGAAGAAGCAGAAAAAGAACAAATATTTTTTGTTCGCCCAGCCTCAAAAAGAGATGCCGAGATCGCAAAAGAAAATCTTATATTAGCAGGGCAAATAAAATCTAAGACAAAGGAACTTGTTAAAAAATACAATCTTGAAATGAAGATCAGCGGAGTTACTATTACATTAGACAAAAGTAAAGCAGCAATATTCTTCACAGCAGAAAACCGTGTTGATTTTAGAGAATTGGTAAAAGAGCTTGCAAATACTTTCAAAATACGAATTGAGCTTAGACAAATAGGGTCAAGGGATGAAACGAGAATAATGGGTGGATTTGGCCCATGTGGCAAGATTTGTTGCTGTAAAGAATTTTTGAATGACTTTGGACACGTATCAATAAAAATGGCAAAAACCCAAAACTTATCTCTCAACCCAACAAAAATCAACGGTCTATGCGGGAGATTAATGTGTTGTTTGGGTTATGAAAATGAGCATTATGCAGAAACAGAAAAGTTGATGCCAAAAATCAACAGCGAAGTCATAACTCCTTCAGGAAAAGGAAAAGTTCTATATAATGACTTACTTAAACGAAGCGTTCAAGTAAAGATGGGTGATGAAAACAATTTCGAAATTAAAAATTTTGATTTGTCAGAAATAAAGCAATGCAATAGATGAAAAATTTTTTAAAGAAAGATGAAAGATTGGACGACCTACAACTAGACGGACTAAAAATAATTCAAAATCGCAACAAATACTGCTTCACAAGCGATGCAGCAATACTTGCTAACTTTGTTAATGCAAAAAATACAGATACTGTTTGTGAAATTGGCACAGGTAGTGGGATTATATCGATATTAGTTAATTATAAGTGTAATCCTAAAAAAATAGTCGCTTTCGAAATACAAAAGTATATGGCTGATATGGCGCGACGAAACCTTGAATTAAACTCAATAAAAACAATAGAGATTATAAACTCGCCCATCCAAGAATGCTTTAATTATGTAAAACAAGAAAGTTTTGATATCGTTGTTTCCAATCCACCATACCAAAAGGTTTTTGACAAAAGTTTAGTAAGTAATAATGAAGAAGAGGCCATCTCAAAACACGAGACAAAACTCACGCTGCCAGAACTCGTATTGTGCGCAAACAAACTATTAAAATTTGGTGGAAAATTCTATATTGTCTATGATATTAAGCGTGCGGCCGAACTCATATATAAGCTTAAAGAAAACAAACTTGAGCCAAAGAGAATGTTTTTTACCTCTCCCGCAACCGATAAAAAACCCATTTTAGTCTTGATTGAGGCTGTAAAAGGTGGGAAGGAAGGAATACAAGTTTTGCCTACATTAATTACTAACGATAAAGATGGAGACTACATTTATAATATTCAAAAATTATATAAACCAAATTAAGGAATAAGTATGATATATTTTGTTTCAACGCCTATCGGCAATTTAGAAGACATTACCTTACGTGCACTTAATACATTAAAAAGTGCCGACATTATTGCGTGCGAAGATACGCGAACGAGTCAAAAATTGTTGGCTCACTATAATATAAGGAAAAAGTTAATTTCATTTCACAAATTTAATGAAATCAGCACTTGCGAGAAAATAATACAACTCAACAATGAGGATAAAAATATTGCAATAATCTCCGACGCTGGCATGCCAGTAATCTCTGACCCCGGAAATGTGCTCACAAAACTTCTCCGTGAAAGAAATATAAACTTCACAATAATTCCTGGGGCAAATGCAGCATTATCTGCTCTTGTTTTAAGTGGATTAGATGCAACTTCTTTTCATTTTCTTGGGTTCTTGCCAGAAAAGAAATCAGATAAGATTAATCTTTTACAAGAAGCATCTTTGATTAAGTCGACCTTGATATTTTATGTCTCGCCTCATAATTTAGAAAAAGATATTGAAGAAATCTCTTCTGTTTTAGGCAATAGACAATGCGCTTTGGTAAAAGAAATAACCAAACTACATGAAACAACTTATAATTTTTCACTAAGCGATACTTTGTTCTTTGCTAAAAACGATGAGGATAAGAAGACCGCTCCAAAAAATTCCTTAATAATTGATAACAAGGGCGAATTTGTTTTTGTTGTAGAAGGGATGAAAGAGAATAACAATCTGCTTGAAACATCTATAACCGACCATGTAAAATTTTATATAAAGATGGGGCTTTCTAAAAATGATGCGATTAAGAGAGTGGCAAAAGAACGCGGCGTAAACAAGAATGCCATTTATCAGGAAGTATTAAAGATATAAAAAATACTTATATAATTAATAGTTGTTATATATTATCCGAAAG
>CAYJAO010000014.1:0-9778 GCA_964368355.1 uncultured Lachnospiraceae bacterium
ATATTCCAAAATATTAAAAGATAAATACAGTTAATAATTGTTTTTTATTGTGAATAAAACATGTTTTTATGAGAATTTTTATAGACATTTAAACACACACCTATTGCTGACATAAAAACTATTAACGAAGTGCTCCCCGCACTTATAAACGGCAACGGCAATCCGGTTGGTGGGATTAGTCCAGAAACAACACAAATATTGATGATTACTTGAATAGAAATCACACTCGCCACACCTAGTACAAGTAACGCACCAAATCTATCTTTTGCATTTCTCGCTATGCTTATCAATAAGAATATCAATGCAGCAAAGACTAATATAAGTATGGTTGCCCCAAAAAAACCTAGTTCTTCGCCTACTATAGAAAAAATAAAATCACTTTCTGAAAAAGGCAAAAACAAATATTTTTGTCGCGAATTAAAAAGCCCAACGCCGAATAACCCCCCTGAGCCTAAAGAATATAAAGATTGTATCAATTGAAAACCCTCCCCCTGTGGACTGGCCCATGGGTTCAAAAAAGCCATAAAACGCTGTATGCGGTAGGGTTCTACAATAATCAGTGCCGGAATGGTAGCCGCAGCGGGGACGCTGAGTATAGCAAAATGCTTCATTCTTATACCGCCCACAAAGAGCATAAAAAGCATGACCAACCCCACACACATAGTTATGCTCATATTAGGCTCTAAGATAATCAATAAACAGTACCCCAATCCGACCGCTAAAACCGGCAATAAAGTTCTAAATTTGTGCATATCTTCGTAATGCTCAGAAAGATACGCCGCAGAGAATAAAACAAAAGCAAACTTTGCGAATTCACTTGGCTGAATTGTAAAAAGTCCTAAATTTAACCAGCGTTTAGCACCATAGTTTTCAACACCAATTCCGGGTATAAATACAAGTATTAATAAAAGTCCAGCGATTCCAACCGCCCACCATTTAAATTTTTTAAGTTTTTCATAATTTATTGTCGAGCAGAGTATCATCGAAAAAACCCCAAGCACAACGCCGACAATTTGTTTGTTTAGATAAAAATTAGAATTGCCATAACGATATAAAGCGACATAATTACTTGCACTATAAACCATAATACAACCAAAAATCCCCAAGCCTAAAATAATAAAAAATATTAAAATTGATTTTTTATCAATTTTTTCGTTAATTTTTAGCATTTTTTTATAATTTATTGCTATTTTTTTATTTATTGATTTTTGTTTTATCATTTAATTAATCCTTAAATTAAATTTTTAAACATTTCTCCACGCTGTTCATAATTTTTAAACTCATCAAAACTTGCACATGCAGGGGCTAATATCAAACAACATTTTTCACGATTATTTTCTAAAAGTTCTTTACATAATTGCTTACCTTTCAAAATGCCGTCCTCAAAATTTTCGCAAGTGATTATATCTTTGTATCCAACATCATCTGCACACTTTTGCATATCATCTTTCGTCGCCCCATAAATAACGCACTTAAAAATGTATTCAGGTAAATTTTTAAAAAGAGTTCTGAAATCTTCCCCCTTATCACTTCCACCAAGCAGTAAAATTGTAGGTAATTTAATTGCTTGAACATCTCCCAAGGTGCTTGCGATATTTGTAGCCTTGCTGTCATTTATATAAAGAATTTTTCCCTCATCTTTAACTATTTCCAATCTGTTTGGCAACGGCTCAAAACTATTTACTTTCTTCGCAATTTCAAGCGGAGAAACACCCAATAAACAAGCACAAATTATCGATGCTAAAATGTTTTCCAAATTTTTTTCTCCAAGCAGTTTAATATTATCTGTGGTCATAATAAATAAATTACTAACCCCATATTTAAAATAAATTTCATTGTTGGATAAATAAACGCCGCAATAATCAAAGTTTTGAATTTGATCGTGTGTAGAAAAATAATAAACTCTTGCGTTGGTTTTATAATGCAATTTTTTAGTTTCTAAATCATCATAATTCAAAATGCAGATATCTTTATCTGTCTGATTTTTAAAAATTTTACACTTTGTATCAATATAATTTTGATAAGTTTTATGTCTGTCTAAATGATCTGGTGATAGATTCAAAATTACCGAAATATTTGGACTGATCATCTCGGTGTGTAAAAGTTGAAAACTGCTAACTTCGCAAACTATATTATCTTTCTTGTTTGATTTTTCACATAAAGATGTTATTGGAACACCTATGTTGCCGGCAGCAGATGAATTTGGCAATATATGCGATAATAGCAAAACTGTTGTAGTTTTGCCGTTCGTGCCAGTTACGGCAATTAAATTGCCTTGTATATTTTTACAACCCAATTCAAGTTCTGAAATAATTGGTATGTTGTTGTTTTTTAACAATTTATATAATTCGTTATTCTCGCTAATCCCAGGGCTTATTACAACAAAATCTAATTTCTCCAATTTAAATTTTTGTTTATCTTTATCATCATAAGTAAAGACTCGAGCACCCTTTTTCAACAAAAAATCACGCGCAGCCAGCCCGCTCCTAGCCATTCCATAAATTAAAACTGATTTCTTTTTATAAGGATTATTTTTACAAAAAAACTTCACTAAACACCCGCATATAAAGTTATTGCAATTGTCATTGCTGACACGGCAATCGTTATAACTATATATACGAAAGTTATTCTATTTTCATGCACTCCTTTCTTTTCAAAATGATGGTGCAAGGGCGCCATCAAAAAAATGCGTTTTTTTGTCCGCTTAAAATGAATTACTTGTATTATTACCGAAACGGCTGATACAACAAACATTATTCCAACCAGCGGAATTAAAAGTGTGAGCCTTGAAAACACGGCAATCGAAGTCAACAATCCCCCCAAGGCTAACGAGCCAGTATCTCCCATGAATATCTTTGCGTGATTGACATTGAAACACAAAAAGCCAATCAACGCCCCTAACGAACAAAAGCATAGAATTAACAAGTTTTCAAATTCATTTACTTGTGCAATGGTCATGGCGGTGTTTTTATATATTAACAACAAACCAATAAATCCCATTAAATATGCGGAGCTAACTCCGCCCGCTAGTCCGTCTAATCCATCAGTTAAATTTACGCTGTTAACAAGGGCCAAATATACAAAGATTATAAAAGGAATCATCCCCCAGCCTAGATCGATTGTTATGTCAGTAAACGGGACAAAAAGCGTTGAACCAATTAAGCTAGAATGATAAGCATAAAATGCAATTATTATGGCTATGCCAACTTGTCCTATAACTTTTTGATAAGGTTTTAATCCCAAATTCTGCTTAAACCGAATTTTGATAAAATCATCTAAAAATCCAAGGACTCCATAGGCAAGCATTACAGAGAGCGAAATCACAGCCATTTGATAATCTTTTGTGAAAAAACAAAAGGCAAACATAATTGTAATTATAAAGATCAACCCACCCATTGTAGGTGTTCCGTCTTTGCTTTTATGCTCTTCTACATAATATAAGATAGTTTGTGATACTTTGAATTTCTTTGATGCAATAATTATAAATGGGCCAATTGCAACCGCCACTCCCAGACAAACTAAAAAACAAAGCAAATAATATTCCAAACTATTCCCCCAAAACTGCTTTCTCTATCTTCATTTCTTCGTTCTTGAGCATAACAACTTCATAATCGTTATACGGAGATTTCACTCCATTTATGTCTTGATATTCCTCTGCTCCTTTGCCACAAATTGCCACCGCATCACCTTCTCGAGCCATCTCAATCGCATAAATAACAGCAGTTCTTCTATCAACAATTCTAGTATGTGCATTTTTTTTCATTCCATTTTCAATATCGTTAATAATTAATTCTGGATTTTCAAATCTAGGGTTGTCACTTGAAATAATGACAAAGTCGCTCAATTTTTCCGCTATTTTTCCCATCTGTGGCCGTTTCCCTTTATCTCTATTACCTCCACAGCCAAATACGGTTATAATTCTTTTAAATGGCAATTCATTTATCGCTGTCAACACTTTTTCTATACCATCGGGCGTGTGTGCAAAATCTATTATCGCCGTTGCTCCGTTGCTCAATTTTATTGAACTCAATCTACCCGGAACCCCTTGTAAAGATTCTAATCCTGCCCTTATCGACTTTTCACTGCATCCTAATAGCGCACAGGCGGTTGCAGCACTTAACGAGTTATAAACATTAAATTCTCCCAATAAATTGCTATTGACAGCGAAAACGTTGTCCAATAAATTTATGACGTATTCAGTTTTTGAACTTTTCTTAACAATATCAAGAGCAAACACGTCGCCAGGGTTATGTAATGCATAAGAAACCATAGGTATGGGTAATTTGTTTGCAATCTCTATGCCAACAGGATCGTCAAAATTCAATACTGCAGATAGTATATGTTTGCTATCAAAAAGCTTTAATTTTGCTTGCTTATAATTCTCCATAGTTTTGAAATAATCCAAATGATCTTGAGTGAAATTGGTGAAAACCGCTACTTGAAAAATTATACCTTCTAATTTTTCCAGTGCAAGAGCATGTGCAGAAGCTTCCATAACAACATATTCCATTCCTAAATCTACCATCTCTCTTAACACTTTGTGTAAAACCTGCGGGTCTGGGGTCGTCATGCCAATCTCAACAAATTGCTCACCAATGAATGCGCCCTGAGTTCCTATTAGACCAACCTTTTTATTGCTCTTTTCTAGTATAGATTTTATCAAAAATGTAGTGGTGGTTTTACCATTTGTTCCAACAACTGCTACCATTTTCAATTCTTTACAAGGATTATTATAATAATTGCCACAACAAATAGATAACGCTTTTCGGCTATCTTTAACTATAATCTGCGGAATTTTGACATCTAATTCCTTTTCACAAACAATCGCTTTTACTCCATTAAACTCTGCATCTTTCGCGTAGTTATGGCCATCTGTATTCTCGCCTTTTAGACAAAAAAATAGTGTATTATCGCTGATTTTCCTACTGTCATAAGTTAACTCATCTATTTCAATGTCTTCGTTTGTATTTTTTACTATTTTAACATTTTTAAGCAATTCGGATAATTTCATTTTCTCTCCTTATTGAAAGAATACACCAATAAAACGTATTAAAATACATAATCGCAAAAATAGCCTTAAAAGTAAAAAATTCGCATTTTATTGCCAATTATCTTTCTATATAAGATATTTTAGAGATAAAAAAATATGAGCAAACGCTCATATCTTTACAGTAACTTTTGGTTTTTCATTAGCACAAAATCAAAACGCGCGTTAAAATTTTTAAGCAACAAATCAAGTGCCGACGTAAGTCCTTCTTCTTGCAATTTTACTGTGCTCAACTTATCATATTCACATCGCGAAAGAACTCTCAAAGTCGCATGGGTCAATGGTGAAATCATTTCTGATTTAAGGCCTTTACAACTTGTACAAGTTATCTCTCCCGCGTTCATATCAAAATATCTTTTCCCTATGAATGGTTCGCCACAAGAAGAACATTTGTCTAGCGCAAGTTGATATCCCATAGCTTCGAATATTTTTACTAAAAACTTTACCAATACGACATTTGGTTGTACATTTTCATATGCTAAAACTTGCAATGCTTTTAAGGTTTCAATAAATAGAGGTTGATTGCTTTCGTTATTTTTGCCAATGACTCTTAAAATTTCCAAAATTGTACAGCCAGCAAAAAACTTATCTATATTGTTTGTAATGCTATAAAAATTTTCAATTATCTCTCCCGTTGTAATGGTAAAAAAATCATTTTTACTAACCAAATCAAAATCAGCAAAACAAAAGAGTTCTTTTAACGCTTTCAATTTTGCTTTTGGATTTCTAACTCCAACTAATTTAGCAGTCATCAAACCATATTCCAAAGTATACAATGTCACCAACTTATCATTGTCTTTGAAATCTTTTGATGCAATTACTATTCCCTTTACTCTTATGTCGCCCATATAAATATATTATAACACATATTCTTTTTTAAGAGATGTTTTTACTGCTTCTTTTATTATTATTTAAAAGTTTTATAGCAACAATTAAAAAACAGGCTTTCGCCTGTTAAAATATTATTTCTTCTCCAGTATCATATCCTTCGAAAACCATCTCTTTACTCATCGAATATTCATGGTAGGCATTAAGCGCCGCATTTGCGTTACCTGCCAATGTTTGTTTTATAAAGGTATTCCAGAAATATTTAGTGTCGGCAGTTGCGTTGAATGGTACATCTTCAATGCTCTTGTACTTACTCATATCTACCTCCTCGCCCTTCTCTCTGCCCTTTCCTTTATCTTATGTTTTTACTATCTTTATTATACTCTTTTGATTATCATTTTGTAAAGATTTTTTGAGCCATTTTGAGCCATTTTGATAATCTTTGTGATCTTTGACTAAAACAAAATCAACTTTTCTTACACTATATACTATATGCTTTGCCTTCAATCATGTTGTCTGTAGAGTTATTTGTTTAGCAGTCAAAATGTTAAAATTTTATAACGCTTGAGCGGTTATTACTGCAAGAGCAACACTTGCCCCAACCATCGGGTTGTTCCCCATGCCTACAAAGCCCATCATATCAACGTGCGCAGGAACTGATGAACTCCCAGCGAATTGTGCATCGCTGTGCATTCTGCCCATTGTGTCAGTTATTCCATAGCTTGCTGGCCCCGCACCAACGTTGTCTGGATGAAGAGTTCTACCCGTTCCCCCGCCAGACGCAACTGAGAAAAATTTCTTTCCATTTTCCATACACCATTTTTTATATGTCCCAGCAACTGGATGTTGAAAACGAACTGGATTTGTAGAGTTTCCAGTAATGGAAACATCTACGCTTTCGTGCCGCATGATTGCAACACCTTCGTTCACATCATAAGCCCCATAGATTTTCACTTCGCCACTTGCACTATCTGAAAAGCGCTTTTCGTTTAAAATCTTTAACTTGCCAGTTTTTTGGTCATATTTTGTATTCACATAAGTAAAACCATTGATGCGAGCAATGATATATGCAGCATCTTTGCCTAAGCCATTTAGTATAACTCTTAGCGGCGTTTTCCTAACTTTGTTTGCTTTACAAACAATGCCCATCGCACCTTCCGCGGCGGCAAAACTTTCATGCCCGGCTAAAAAGCAAAAACATTTTGTCTCTTCAGATAAAAGCATACCTGCGAGCCTGCCGTGTCCCAAACCGATCTTCCTTTGATCTGCAACTGAACCGGGTATGCAAAAGGTTTGCAAGCCTTCACCAATCGCTTCACAAACAGCCTGAACATCTTTATTTGCGTTTTTAAGAGCAATAGCAACTCCCAAGGTATATGCCCAAACAGCATTTTCAAAAGCGATAGGCTGAATATTTTTAACGACAACTTCAACATCAATGCCCTTTTCAAGACAGATTTTTCGTGCTTCGTTTAAGTCTTTGATATCATGTTTTGCCAAACATTTAGCAATGCTTTCTTTTCTTTTATTTTCCATATTCCTTATTCCTTTCTTGGATTAATAACTTTTACTGCCTCATTGAAGCGACCATAAGTTTTTGTGCTTTTTACTATCGCGTCTTTTGAATCAACTCCATTTTCAAGTAAGGTCATCAAATTACCGAGCGAAACATATTCATAACCTATTATCTCGCCGTTTTCATCTAACCCCTGTTTGGTAATATACCCTTCTGCAAGTTGAAGATAACGAGTACCAATTATGTCACTTGAATAAATTGTGCCGTGCTGGCTGACCTTGTTCTTCCCTAAATCTTCCATACCAGCGCCGACGTGAAGCCCTCCATCAGAAAATGCAGATTGACTTCTCCCATAAACTAATTGTAAAAATATTTTTTTCATCGCGTCATTTATTGCATCACAAACTAAATCGGTGTTCAATGCCTCCAATAAGGTTTTGCCGATCAGTATTTCTCCTGCCATTGCAGCAGAATGCGTCATGCCACTACATCCCAACACTTCAACAAGTGCCTCGCGAATTATTCCATTTTTAACATTCAATGTTAACTTGCAAGCGCCCTGCTGTGGTGCACAAGTTCCAACACCATGTGAAAATCCACTGATATCTTTTATCTCTTTTGAAGCAACCCATTGCCCCTCTTCAGGAATTGGCGATGGTCCAAAAGAATTTAAATTCTTAACTTTACAGAAATTTTCTTCCATAATTTCTTCTCCTTAATGTATCTTACCAAATTTTTATAAAAAAACATAAGAATTTCAACAAAAAATAAAGATTTCGTCAAAAAAATTACTTAATGAGAAAAATAAGATTGCTTTTATGCTTTTTTCATACATTTTTAAAAATTTTTAGAAATTTATATAAAAGACTATTGTTTTTTAGTCATTTTTGTAATAATATAAAGACATGAAAGTATTATTAACTATAGAATATAAAGGAACAAACTTTGAAGGGTGGCAAGTGCAACCTAAAAAAAGAACTGTGCAGGAAGTTCTCGAAGAAACTATTTCAAAGTTGTTAAATGAAAAAATATCGCTATTTGCAAGTGGCAGGACCGACAGCGGTGTTCATGCTCTAGCCCAATGCGCCCACTTTGAAAGTGGTGGTGAAAAAATTAAGCAGAATTTTTTTATTAAAAATAAATTCAATAGTGAAAAATTGGTAAACGCAATAAACGCAAACCTGCCAGAAGATGTAAAAATTATCAAAGCAAAAAGGGTATCAAATAAATTCCATGCACGATTTGACGTTAAAGAAAAAAAATATATCTATAAACTTGAAATCGGTACAGGTTCTCCATTGACCCACGGGCTTGTTGGAACATATAAGCACAATCTTGATATAGAAAAAATGAAAAAAGGTTCTGACTTCCTTGTCGGTACACATGACTTTCGTTCATTTTCTAGCGTAAAAACCGAAGTACAAGATTTTGTTCGTACAATAAACTATATAAAAATTTATCAATTAAAAGATAATGAAATCATTTTTGAAATATCTGGAAACGGTTTCTTATATAACATGGTAAGGATTATTGTTGGCACTTTAATAGATATCGGTGATAATAAAATCTCACCAGAAGATATCAAGATAATTCTTGATGCAAAAGATAGAACAAAAGCGGGAAAAACAGTTGCCCCAGAAGGCTTGTATCTAAAAGAAGTAAGATATTAAAAGCATCCTACAATAAAAAGCAAAACTCATATATCAACTTATTGGTGAAAATGAGGCATATATACAATATTCTCACTAGGGTTTCAGCGTTTTTTGAGACGCCTGCAAAAGCCGTTCGAATGTCTATACGCCTCTCATTTGTAAAATGATCAAGTAATTAACAAAAGAAAAATAAGAAAAAAAGATAGCCCCGCTCACAAAAAAAACAGCCAATCGGCTGTTTTATTAAATTTGTTTATATTACACTTTTTCTAGTATCATTAAAAACGATCCGTCACCATTAAAATCCGCCAATAAAGAACCATCTTCTTGAATCTCAAAAAACATAAATTCGTCATCTCCAACAGGCAGTCCTGTTACAATAAGGTTATCTACTTGCTCCCATCTGTTGTATTCTTCCGGGATTGGCTCAATATCTCCCCAACAACTGCCACCCCAAAGTTTCAATGAACCATCTTCCAAAAACTCAAATTGGAAAGCTGTTTCAGCTGGGGATTGCTTGTTTATATAATCTTCCCATGATGTTGCCTCCCCTTCAAAAAGATCTACACCCTCAACAATTTGTGTTTCGCCATCATCTGCGGTTCCCAACACTCCGTCTTCGCCCTCATCTCTCCCTTCGCACCTAACTGTTCTCCAAACACCAACAGCAGTAAATTCTGTTTCTACTGGTGGGTTTTCTGCTGGTGGATTCTTCTCTCCGCAGCCTGCGAAGAT
>CAYJAO010000015.1:0-9289 GCA_964368355.1 uncultured Lachnospiraceae bacterium
TTTTAAAATAATAACATAAATTTTTCTCTTTAAATTCTTCTAAATTAATTTTATTAAAATTAAAAAATCTTATTATTTTCCACTCGCTTTTTGAAGTGAAATCTGTATCGATTTTTGGGCTCGGCAAGTAATCGCTATTGTAATTCAAATTGACCTTGTTTAACTCTTGTAAAAGAAATAAATTTATATCTTCTGGATTAACAAACTTATAGTCTAAGTTGTAAGAATTCTGTGCGACAAAGTCAGTTCTGCTTTCAGCATCGACTAAAAATATAACTCTAAAATCAATATACTTTTTAACTTCTCTTAAAGCAATTAACAAATTTTCAAGTCTACTTTTATTCTTTGGCAGCTCTATTTTTAATATAGGTTTTCCATTAAACAATCCAGAATTGTAAATCCTATCAAAGTCTATTCCCCTAACAAATGTTGGATAGTTTAAGAATAACTTTTTATATACTTTATCAATAATAAGTTTTTGAGCAAATGAAACTTTGTCATAACTCTTTTCGTATAGGTTTTTAAGATAAAAGCTTTTTGATTGAATATGAAGTTTGCACAAGCGTAAAACAAACGCCTTTTTTCTTTTTATAAAACATGCCGCTCTTTTGTTTTTCTTGCCCTTTTTACACACCTGCAATTGTTTTAAATTTTCATTAGAAAGCCCTTTAATAAAAATATATACAAAGTACAATTGATATAAGAAAGCAAGAATATAACAGCAAGCAATCGCTATACTAACAGCAAAAAATGCAACCATAAACTAATGATTGCCTTATATGTAAGGTTTTAAAACAAGACGTTATTGCTTTTCTGTATCTTCTTTGTTTTGTTTTTTAACAAAAGGTTTTAAAAATATAGAAAGAAATTTTGGCGATTTAAAACAAAAAATTTTCATCAATCCCTCACTATGCAATATATTATGCAATAACTAAAAATTTTGTTAAGACGGGCCCTCTACATATACTAAGTAAATTTAAATTAGAAAAATCAATGAATTATTGACTTGAAAAGCCGTATAGTGAACATGCTTGCCCGAACTTTTTTATATAAGATTTTATACAATGGAATAGCACGCTTTTATGTGCTTTACAAAAGATGAAGACACTAAAAAATGAATAAAGAGAGAATAATGGAAGACAAAAGAAAAGAAGTTTTAAAATTCGAAAATGTTTCATTTACTTACCATACTAAACAAGATGAAATTCTTGCCTTAAAAAATGTAAATTTTACCATTTATGAGGGAGAATTCGTAGCTATTGTTGGACCTAGTGGATGTGGTAAAACTACTATTTTATCGCTAATTTCAGGCATTTTAAAACCTAGTACAGGAAAGATACTGCTTGATGGAAAAGATGTAACAAAAAAAGAAAAAACTGCTCTTAAAAAGAAAACCAAAACAATAAATTTTTCAAAGAAAAATAAGGATCCTATGGCCACAGAAATTGGATACATGTTCCAGCGTGATCAGCTTTTTGACTGGCGCACAATTTGGAAAAACGTTATTTTAGGCTTAGAATTACAGAAAAAAACAAAAGATAAAAAACTCATTGAAAAACTTGATACATTGCTGACAAAATATGGGCTTGGGTCTTTCAAAAACAAAAAGCCACTTCAACTTTCCGGCGGGATGCGTCAGCGTGTGGCACTGATTCGCACATTGGCTCTTGAGCCAAAATTATTATTGCTTGATGAGCCATTTTCCGCACTAGATTTCCAAACACGATTAAGTTTGTGTGATAGCGTGTCAGAGATGATAGCGGATGAAGGAAGAACAGCTGTTTTCGTCACTCATGATATTGCAGAAGCAATCAGCATGGCAGATCGAATAATTGTGCTATCTTCCCGTCCAGGAACGGTTAAACGAATAATTGATGTTAATTTAAAGCATATTGGAAAGCCTCTTCAAAGAAGAGAAAGCGAACGCGCACGTCAACTTTTCGACGACATTTGGAAAGATTTGATTATATATAACCAAGATGAGCCTTTAACTCCTAATACAGAAAAAATAAAGGAGATATAGATGGGAAAATTTAAAAATATTTTTAAACCAAACTCTAAAAATAAACAAAAGATTGACTACTCTGCTGAACATAAAAAATATGTGAAAAAATTAGCCAAAGAAAAATGGATTATAAGATTAATTCAATTATTAATATTGGTTGCAATATTTGTACTTTGGGAAATCTTAACAAAGTATGGTGTTCTTGATCCCTTCTTTGTTAGTTCGCCGTCTAGGATGGCAAAAACCTTAAAAAGTTTGTATGAATCGGGAGAATTATTCCTTCATATCGGCACCACTCTCTTAGAAACGATTGTAGGCTTCTTATTGGCTACTATAATCGGCTATCTCATCGCTGTTGCATTGTGGTGGAGTGAACGACTTAGAAAGATTTTAGAGCCATATTTGGTCATTCTAAACAGCCTTCCAAAAATTGCACTTGGTCCATTGATTATAGTTTGGGTTGGCGCTGGCACAACAGCAATCATTGTGATGTGTATTCTTATCTGCGTAATCGTCACAACTATCAGCATTTTAACCTCTTTCCTTGCATGCGACAGAGAAAAAATATTACTCATGGAATCCATGAAAGCAAAAAAATATCAAATCTTCTTTAAGTTGATAGTGCCTAATTCGATGCCAGATTTTATATCAGTACTAAAAATAAATGTTGGGCTAAGTTGGGTCGGCACAATTATGGGCGAATATCTAGTAAGCAAAGCGGGGTTAGGCTCGCTGATTGTCTACGGAGGAACTGTGTTTAAGTTAGACTTGGTTATGACGAGCACGGTATTGCTTTGTATTCTAGCGGGAGGAATGTATTTTGTTGTTAGCAGGATTGAGGCACGTTTTAAGCGATAAATCTCTAATGAATATCAATAATATCAATCCCCCGGCACCTATCAACGGGTAAAAATATGTTATAATTTCTCCAAAGCCTAATAAACTCAATGAATATAACAAAAACATAGAGATTAATAAAGAAATAATTTTCTTTCTTGATTTTATTTTATTTGACAACACTGAGACAAACGAATATTGAGTAGAAAATAATGTAGTGATAATGCTTATAAAGAGTATCCCCGAGAAAAAATAGCCAACTGGCGAACTTATTAAAAATGCCATTTGAATCATTGGTAATTCAGCAAAAAGCACCATGTTATTATTTATCAAAATGCAGACAATAATTAATCCCAAAATTAAAGTTAAAATTAATGGGACAACAATAGATATAATCTTAATTTGCTTTTTAGTTAAATTTTTACCAGAATTAAACAAAATCTTATTGGCCGTTACCAAGTTGCAACAAGCGTAACTTATTGCACTCAAAAACAGCAAAAACACATTGAAGAAATCGCTCGAAAAAGCAGGTGAAGAAATGTTTGAAACTGTGCTTGATTTTATACAAACGTAAATTATACTCACTATGATAACTGGAATTAAATATGCACTTAAATTTAGAAGCCATTTCAACCCTAAAGCGACAACCAATGTGGAAAAAATAGTCAATATTAAACCCCACACAGGTAGTGAAAATTCGTATACTATTGAGTTGAGTAACTCATTAGCGCTAGCCAGCATGCTAGAGCCTATCACAACAAAAACAATTAAAGAAAAGTTATCTAAAACATGAAATTTGGCTTTATTGTTCGCATAGTCAATTGCATACTTTTCTTTTTGCCCAAACTCCAAGAATAATTTTAAACCATAGAAGAACAAAAAAAAGAATATTATTAAAAAGAATAGACTTATAAATCCATATTGTGCAAAAAAGACTACAACCTCTTGTCCAGAAGCAAATCCAGCCCCGATCACGATTCCCAAAATTAACATTGAATATTTGAATATGGTCAAAAAATTTTTCACATTCTATTGTACTTGTAAATTTCAATTTATATAACTTAATACCGAAGCCGTCACAACGAGTATTCAATTGTGACATTATTTATTAATATTTTTATTAATTTAAAACAAACTAAACGCATGAATGAAAAAATAGTGTATTACTTTATAACAATTTTTATTTTTCTAGGGATTGCCGCTTGTGTGATCCCTACTCCAATACATAAAATTGGCTACGAATCTTTGAGCGAAACTGAAAGGGCTCTTTATAATGATGCTTATGAAATTGAGGGGAGCCCGACAATTGATGCAAAAACTTATTCCGAGGTTGTAAGCCGTATGGGTGAAGTGACAAAACTTGATTGGTTTGATGTTGTTGATAACTTTTTTACCAAATATACACTAACCGCTCGAGTGATTGATGTACAAACAAAAAAATCATACTATGTACGACGAGTTGGCGGATATTATCATGCAGACATACAGCCTATAACCGCAGGAGATACTGCCATCATGAAAAGCATTTACGCTAATGAATGGAGTTGGACCCGTCGCCCTGTTTGGATAGAGATAAAAGGTTCTTATGTTGCAGCCTCGATAAATGGAATGCCTCACGGCTATTCCTTAATTGAAGGAAATAATATGGATGGCCATACCTGCATCCATTTTCTAAACAGCATGACACACGGAACAAAGCGTGTCGATGAAGCGCATCAGGCGGCAGTAGCAGCTGCTTATGAGCGCAGAAACGAACTCTACGAATTATTATTAACCGAATAAAGAGGCAAGCGCCCATATTTTATGGTTTACGTTTCTTTTAAAAATTTAATTGCATCAGTTAGTAATTAGAAAGTTATTTTACAATAATAAAGAGGCAACCGCCCGCGTTTTTTGGTTTATGTTCCTTTTAAAAACTTAATTGCATCAGTTAGTAATTAGAAAGTTATTTTACAATAAAAAAAGAGGCAACTCCTCACCTCATAGATTATGTTTATATTAGAACAATTTAACAATATTGATTGATAAACTACTGAGTTGTTTATAACAAAAAAAAGAGGCAATGCCTCTAAAAGTTGTCTATTATTTCATTTAATGTCTTTTTGTCAGATAAGATCCTTCCTGCTGACAGAATAACCGCATTTTCGTTTTCATTAGCAATTGTAACTTTTAATTGCAGTTTCTTACGCAAATATTTCTCCATTCCTGCAATAGACGATAAACCACCACTAATAAATATTCCATCTTGCGAAACATCTGCCGACACCTCTGGTGGACAAACATTGATTGTCGTTTCTATTGCGGAGACAATGTTTTGCATAAATGAAATCAACGACGGCCTTAAGTCTTCACTTGAAACAACTATTTGTTTTGGCTTGCCAGTGCTTTCATTGATGCCGACAACTTCTATCGTTCTTATGTCATTTTCAACTAAAGAAGCAACTTCTTCTTTTATTCTTTTTGCTGTCACAATACTGATCGAGGTCTTATATTTCTTTGCAACCAATTCTGCAATTTCAATATCTAAATATCTGCCGCCAATTTCAATGCTTGCACCTTTCAAAATTGAATTCATGTTAATGCAGGCAAGATCTGTGATTGTTCCGCCCACATGAATAGCAAATACGGTTTTTGAAAGATTTATAGGCAACTCACTCGCATAAGCTGCACAAATTATGGATGGGATAAATTTAACCTTACCAAGTCCAGCAAGATAACATACTTTTCTTAGATCATCTTTCGTTTCTTCAGAAGCCCCTGCCGCAACGCAAAGAATTGCTTTTTCGCGTGGAAATTTACGCAATTCTATCTTTTGCAAGAAGTATTTTAACATTTCTGCACAGTATTCAATGCTTTTCACTTCGCCACAGATTACTGGGCTAAAAATATACGTGTTTTCGTTAGTTTTTCCTTGCAATTTTTCCGCTTCTTCACCAATAGCCTTGATTTCGTATTGGTTTCCAACATTACTAGCACAAACTAAACTAGACTCTTTTAAAACAAGTCCTTGATCTTTTCTATATATTGAGGTGTTAACACCGCCTATTTCTATCGCTAAACTATATCCCATTTTTCACCTTAAACCGTCAAATTTAATGTGATATTTTGACCATTTCTCAAAACAACCACACTACCCGATTGAGCATATAACAAATGAATTCTTGCATACATGAATGTATTGTTATCCCAAACTTCAAAAGATTCAGTACCGCTGTTTTTTATAATGTTCAATCCAACAATGACATCGCCGGCCTGTAAACCCTGAACTATGCAGTCTTGGTTAACTTCCGCCACATAAAGCCCATCTCCTGTAAAATCTACTTCCGGATTGGTTGAGTTCGCAACTCTTAAAGCGTCTGTGCCTTTAAAGCCAAATATTGCTTCTTCTGTTGTTTCTCCATTAATAGAATAATTTTCAACAACCGCATCAATTATCGCAATTGCTGGATAAATTGATACTGCAAAGAAAATCTCATTTCCATTATCATCACCCAAGGTATTTATTCCGACAACATCACCATTTAAATCAATCAATGGACTACCACTGCTCCCATGGTTTATTGTGACTGCATGTTTAATCAAATGTTCGTAAAAATTTCCACTATCAGCACTTATAGCTTCTTTCAATTCGTTTGATGCTAGATGGCCAGTAGCATAACAATTTGGATCCTCTTTTTGATTACCAACCATTATAAATTCTTCATAAGTTTTTAATTTTTCGCTTTCCTCGCAGTATATTGTTCTATCCTTTAACTTTGCAGCTGGCAAGGCAGCAAAATCTTCGCAAACGATTATTCCCATATCATAAACAGGATTGTTCCAAAGTAATTCTGCTTCATGAATAGTGGCGCCCCCATCTTGACTGACATAGCACTTGTAATAAGTAGTTGTAGTCGTTGTCACTCCGAGTATGCCACCAGTCGTTGTGGTAGTTGTATCAGGCTCTTCCGTCAAGTAAGTTACAACATGGTCGTTAGTTATAATAAATCCACCACTATGGATAATAAATCCACTCCCTAAAATAGGCGACCCTTTACTCGTTGTTGTCACACCATTTTCAGTCTTTTCGGTAATTGGATAGATATAAACTGTAAACGTGATATCTAAGTATGCGTCTATGATATCAGCAATAGTTGGCGTCTCTTCAAATTCTATTTCGGCATTTTCCGTAAAAGTTTGAACATATGGAACGTTTGTTGGCTTATTTATAGAATAAGATAATGGGAATGTGCATCCTACAAAAAACATAAGACAGAAACATACGATCATTGTTAAACTAAATATTTTTCTGGATCTTTTCACTTTGCCCCCTTAGATCACTTCTACAAATTTTGTAAACACTTTTTTAAAGTTGTTATTTACTTTCATTGCCTCTTTTATTTCAAAGTCAGCATCTTTATTAACAATTGTCTTCATAATGATAGAATCGCCTAAAATATCACAAGTTAAATCATCGACCGCCCCGCTTTTGCTTGCATCAAGAGCACTTGCCAATTGTACTAAAACGCCAATTTTTTTAACTGCGTCTAAATCTTCTTCATCAACCATATTTGAATATCTTACCCAGTCAAAAAGGTTGAAATTATCTAAATCTTGCAACTTAGCAGCAAATGCTCCAAGGAGTATTTCTTTGTGTGAAACTCCCTTGATTTTTGAATTTAAAATAATTTCAAAGCAATTTTTACTTGCATTTTCAAAATCTATTCTTTTCCCGCAATCATATAAATATCCGGCAATTCTTAATGGTTTGACATAATTCCTTGACAATTTATGAATTACTTTTAATTGTTTGAACACATTTACACAAAGTTCGTAAACTTTCAAATTGTTTGAATTTTCTGCAACAAAGAATGCATTTATGTTCTCCAAACTGTACATAAACATTTCGCTTAATGGTCTTTCTAAAATCTCTGGCAAAACTACGCTTTCAATAAATCCATCGCGAATGGTGTCGGAGCCCACAATAACATCTTTGTCTCCAATGACTTCCATGAATTTCTTAATAATTTTAGCCCCTGCTAAAATTTTATTGGCGCTTTCCGAACTTACACCTTTTATTTTCTTAGTTTTATCATGACCCAAACCTTCTACGAGTGTGTAAACATTGTTAAAATTTTCGTTTGTTAATACGTAGTTGTTTGACAATTCAAGTTGATATCTTGTTGCTTTTCTTGCCAACCTACTAAGTGATAAAATTAAGTCTCCACTTGTAAGTATTTGGGTGTCTTCGTCTAATTTGATAGAATCCAAATCTCCCGCATTCTCATTAAACATGTCATTAAACTTTTTATTTTTTTCTTCCTCGCTTATTTCACTTTCAAAAAGTTCAGCCACATCGTCGCTGCCAAATGGCAATAAAACAGAATTTAGCATGTTCCTTCTGTTAAATTGAATGAAATATGATTTTCTTTCGCCTACATAGAAGTAAATGCCCTTTTGAACATCGCAAGCGTTTACTGCGCCTGTAAACGTATATTTCATCTCTTCTTCTGGCGTCAAAATAGAAATAGTAAATCCACAAGTATTGTAAATTTCTTCCAAAATGCTTTTGTTATTCTTTGCATCGCCTAAGAAACTCCCCGCATAGGCAGAAACGTCAGTGATTTTGTTGTTATCGCAAATTCTGCGATACATTCTCAATGATTTCAAAAGTTCTTTTATCAAAATTGGCTTTATTATAGCATTTTGTTTAACCTCGTCGACGAGTTGAATATTATCAGAAAAAACGTCTAATGTGTTGTAGTAAACATTATCTTTTGTATCCAAAATTATCAAACTGATTTTGTTTTTTATAATCTCAATAATCGCTTTCTTATTCAAAGTTTTTCTCCTAATCTTCAATTGTTATTGCACCAACTGGGCACATGCTTTCACATGAATGGCATTTAATACATTTTTTAGGGTCAATCTGTGCCTTCCCGTCATCACCCCATGAAATTGCACCAACTGGACATATGTCAATACATGTTCCACAGGATATACATTTCTTTTTGTTAACCATGATCTTCTCCTTTGTTATGGCTAATCTTAACATAGAAAAAATTTTTTGTAAAGTAAAAAAATATATATTATTTAGTTTTTTTGAGTAAATAAGCAAACGCTTTCGTAAACGCCAATTAAGACTAAAAAAGACCCAAACAAAATCCTCAAAACATTGTTATCAAGCATGCTTGCCAAAAAGGCAAACCCTACCGAAGAAATAACGCCTGGGACGATGATCCAAAATATTCCTTTTGTGACAACCATTTTATTTTTAAAGTGTATTATTAATGCGACAATGGCCATGGGCAAAAATGCAAGCAAATTCACACCTTGTGCAATCTTTTGATCTACCGACAAAAAAATTGTTAAAAGGGGTATAAGAAGAGTTCCGCCACCCATTCCCATGCCACCAATTATCCCGCCCAATATTCCAAAAAGTATGAATAAAAATATTGTCATTAGCAC
>CAYJAO010000016.1:0-1656 GCA_964368355.1 uncultured Lachnospiraceae bacterium
CCTTTAAATATAAGGCGGTTAATTTATTTTTATTTGTTTTATTTATTTTTGATTATTTTTTAATATATTTTTTTTATTTTACACTGCTTTTTAAAGTATAAAAACGACTTGTTTAATTAAAATAATATATATAATTTATTTTTTAATAAATATAATTTTATTTGGAGATTTATGTCACATTATGTTAAAATCAAAATTGAACGAATAAACCTATGGGGGTTATATGAAAATATCAATTAAGAAACGAAACATAATCATTGCGATTTTAATGTCAGTGACATTAATGCTTGGCGCTTTTTTAGGCACTTTTTTCGCATTAAAACCGTCACAAGTTGAAGCTCAAACTTATAATCCCGGCACTTTCAATTCAAATGGCTACTATGTTCTCGACGGTGTCGTTTTCTATGCAGTTAGAGTTCAAGAGGGAGTTGCAGCAAAACGAGTGGAGATAGATATTGCTGACTCAAAATTCAAATTGAATGGCGTAGAGTACACTATTGACAGTTCTACAAATCCAATAAAATTAACATATGATACAGACAAAACAATTACGATCACAGATAGCAAGTTCTTCACAATCAATGGTGTTGATTATATGTTCGACTTGGAGGCAAGTCCAAGTAAGGTTGTTGGGGTAAGATACGACTACTGGCCAACGTATGAGGTGGTGACGGTTAACGGTGCGCCTGACTATATTGAGTTCGGCGAAACGGTCTTGCTGGCGGAGGGTGAGTCTATTTTGATTTCTTTTGCAAGACAAACAACAAGCACTGCAGGAGATAGTATATATATTGGAACGGAGTCTTCAAAGGTTTCCGGAACGGTTGACGAATTACAGGGGCATGTTTTAATTAACGGTGTTGACCAGTCTAACGACGATAGAAATGTATATGTTCAGGGAGCTTATCAGCAACACGAAATCGGGTATGTAATTAATTTCGACAAAACGATACAAGGAAACGGGCAGAGTGGGTTTTTAGGCGTTGTTGACGGAACGAGTACGACAAATAACGAAGGATTGATAGAGTTTTCTGCCGATTATTTTGTTAACTCGACATCGCTTACAGCCAACTTTAGTTTTATGTTTTATGCTTTTAAAGAGAGTACTTACAATCGACTTGAAAATTTAAACAATAACGCATCTTATCATTTCCAACGACCAAATACAGCATTGAAACTTGCCGAGAATCAACTTGTTGAGCGTGTCACCGATTCGGCAACAGCGAACCAATTTTATTCGGAAAGTTTTTACTACTACGATGATCAAAGCCTACCTTATCTTGAATACGACTACACGCGTTACGAAGTATCAATTTCAAAAACAATTCATACAAGAACGATTACATACACCTTGTCTTATGACAAAGCCAAAAACGAAATTGTGTATGTCAAAAATAAAAGCACTGGAACTGAAAATATTTACGCACAGGATTTAGTTCCTCAAATAGTTGAGGGAACGACAAAAGCACGAGTTTATTTCTCCGATTTAGGGGTCTATGACTTTACCTATACTGCTGTATACTTTGGAACGACAGGCAAGGTCAATCTGGCTACATTAAATCAGGACACACGAAAAGACCGTATGACAATCTATGGAACGCAGGCGACATATCAAGACATCAATGACGGCAAATCTCCTTTCCGAAACGGCGACCT
>CAYJAO010000016.1:1756-6531 GCA_964368355.1 uncultured Lachnospiraceae bacterium
TATTCCTATACGTCAAACTTTACTATTCCGGGATATTATTATATTGTTGTGAATAACCAGTATGCTAAATATAAAATTTGGCTGGGAACAACATCACAAAACTCTTCAACAACAACTAAAGAACAGGTACATTTCTTCCAAATAAAAGATCAGACTCCTGACCTTGGAATTTATCAACTGGAAAAAAACGATGAAGGAAATATAGTTGTTCCAACACTTGAAACGGCAACACGAGTCTACACTGGTAGTTTCACAAACAATGGATATGTAGGAAGTTTTGCGAAAAATGGAGTGCAGATTTATGAGGCTGCGGCAACATCTGTTTTCGATTCGCCAGTCACTCTTTCTGTTCAGTTTAGAAGATTTAATCAGACAGATGCTAATCTTGCAGTGATAAACTTAAACGGAACGGCAAGCTATCTTGCTGGATATGGAATTGTAAAACATGACGGTTATTACACCTTCACAGGCGACGGTCACTACTCAGTCAAACTCAATTTCGGTAAGAGCGGTGTAACCAGTTGTCTTTTTGACATCGATACGGAAGAAATTAGCGGAATAACGGCTTACAGTGTTGAGTCCGTTCCCGATTCGTCATACTATCTGGCAACACAACTTGCTCAGCAGGGTACTTTTGCAACAACCAATCAAGCTGTTTCGCTTTTGTGGTCGCCTAAAGACAGCGGAGCAAATATAAGGGCAAAATATATCCGATTTGACATGGCTAATAATAACTATAAGACAACAATAGGCAATTCAGACACTGATGACAACAGTTACATAATAAATAACACGTGGGTGGCGGCTGACTATGCTGTTGTGCTGTCAGAGAAGAATCCCGAAACGCTGTACAATTCGGCATCCAGCCCATTGACAATTACGTCAAGTTCAGTTTTGAATCTGGACGGACTTTATATCTTTAAATTGGAAGACGATGCCGGCAATGTTGCCTATTATTCTGTTCTAGTTGACACTTCAATTCCGACCGTTCTCCAAACGGAAGAAAACGGATCAGCCTATAATAAGATAACGGGAATAAACAATGTTTCGGCAAATACTAAAGTGTTCTTTGGCTCACACAAAGCGATTGCTTTCCTTTTCGATGGTGAACTTGCAAATTTAGCTGAAGACAGTGATTTAACGGGTACTTTGGCAGAAACGGGAAATGAAAAATTTGCCGAATATTTCAATGCTTTGTTCGGAAATCTGGACGGCATGGGTGCAAGCAATCTGATCAGGCAGGATTTAACACACAACTATTTTGTCACCGTTCCAATTACAAAAGTTACATATGAAATCGTTGGAGGAAGCAGTAAAACTTTTACAACTGCTACCAGCGGACATTATAACGGACTGTCCCTTGATTCAAATGTTGGAGGAAATAATATAAGCAACGGATATCATATTTTAGTTGCGATCAAAAATGACTACAACAGAGTGAAAGACCAGACTTACATCTATCAGGTTTATGACGCTTCAAATAAAAGTAACAGCCCAAGCCGTGCATATTCGGTCAGGGTCAATACCGACAACACAGGAATTGCTGTTTATTATAAAAATGGCACAGAAAAAGTTCAAATTTCTTTGTATGGCTCTCAAACGTCGGAAGATTTCCAAAGATTGACGAATTATTATTTGCCAGTTAACGTAGACAAGCTTTATCTAAAATGGAGCAATCTGCACCAAGACGCCTTAGGAGCGTATGTTGATTTGACCAATGACGGATTGATTTGTAATTTCTACGCGCTTGTTTGGGATGCAATCACTCACTCATATAAATATTCAGAAACTGCAACAGAAATCAATCTTGACTTTTCTGATATTACAATTGAAAAGGAGAGAGATGGGGATACTGTTGAAATTTCTATAAACTTCACAAAGGAGAAAACGGTTGCCGGAAAGTATGAGATTATACGAAAATATACTTATGAAGAAGGTCACTCATCGGCAGACTTAGGAAACGATTATGACACCGTTGTAACAACTTTCTTCGTAGACCGAAATGATATCATCAGTTCGCCGTCAACGAATGGAGCGCAAACGGGGTATTATTCCTATATGACCTTGTTTGACGGCGGAGCGGATGCGGATAAAGTTTTTTATGATGGATTATATCAGCAATCTCAGACTTTAAACAACTATGTTGTTGAAACAAACGAATTACCAATTGGATTCTATATTCCGATTGCAAAATACGGAACTTTTTACGAGGTTGAGCATGGATTCCAAACAAGCGAGGTTCTTGATAAAGGAAATATTCAGTCCGGAACAGGTTTTCAGTTCAATAATTTTGTTTTGATTCCTGGGCTTGACACTGCAACTTCAAGCGGAATAACGGATACAACATATTCTCCTTATCAGTTAACAGTTATTTTGGGGTCGCCAAGTGCGAGGGCAAATCCGAATACGGGATTGTATTACTATTACACATATAATTCAAACGGGTATTTCATGCTGGACGGTTATTCAGTTGGCAAGGGAAACACAGTTGTCGAAATAACCGACCACAAAGCGTTTATTGCCAAGAACCCTCTCACAAATTCGACAGTGTGGGAAGCGGGAACATATACACTGACAGTAAGTGCGGTTGAAAACAAATTGGCTCAGGCGGGAGCTTCAAAATATCTTCAGAACTTCAAATTTTCATTTAATGTTACAAATCCAACTCCAACTTATAACCTTGTGGCTGAGTACCCTGAACTGAATAATATGGACACACGCACTCTGTCAACTGGTGATTCAGGTAATTATTACACCAACTCAAATCAGATTTTAGTCAGCTGGACAGAATCGACAAACAACTACCTGACCAAAGTTGATACGACAAACATACAGTGCGAATTTACAATTCCAACCGGAAAAATTGTAATGAATTCTGACAAATCTTATCAGACATTTATTATAAGCGGTGTTACATATGTCATTTTAAATGATAAAGTTGCCTATGAGGGCGGAGTAACAACTATTACAAACAATAAATTTACAATTGGTTCAGTTCAATATACTTTATCAGAAAAGGTTATCAGTTATAAAAATGCATCAAATGAAACTGTAACTATCGAATTAAATAAAAAAGTTTACAAGAGTTTTAACATAGGGAATTCTTCATATTTGATCTCAAACAATAAGATTTTGGGAGGAACTACCACTATAAATATTATAAATAACAAATTCACTATAGGAACAGTTGAGTATACTTTGTCAGGAAATACAATCACTTATGATGGAGGAATAATCTACACAACCTTTACCGTAAATTCGAATGGAAGTAACAGGAGCTTCACAATCAATCTGCCGAATAATGCAACCAAAGTTGTAATCACTATGATATATGAAACATATAGTACGGACACGAGTGACAGCCACAAGAAATATTATAAAGACGGGTTATATAAATCAGTCAGAACAATTACAATCGACATAAACGCACCTGACGCGTCGATAACAACTTTAATAAATAACGATGCCACAGTAAAAGGAGTAAACCCTTCTCTCTTACGGGAAACAAGTGACACTCGATTTAATAAAACAATAACGACGGGAACGTACAAATATTATTCCTTTGTTCCTACAACAACCTTTATTTCTAACTTGATTTCGTCTTTAAAGATTAATGAATCGACAAAGACTCAATATTTCTATTACCGCTATTTTCCGAATAAATACTCAAGTTCAATAATCTACGAAACCGGCTTAGGATTTGACCCAACATCTCAGGCAAACAATGTATTTAGCGAGTATTATGCTACAAGCGCCGGCTGGAGTAAAGTAACGAAGGAAACGAAGGATGCTGATTTAGACGCTGTTTATTCAAACTTAAATAGTGAAGGTTATTACGAATTTATCGAATTCGATTTGGCTGGAAATATGACTATTTATACTCTTTATTTAACAGCAAATAAGGCGAGTGGGGAATCAAATGGGAAAGAATTAAAGATTGATTTTAGTCAATACCTTTCAACAACGGAAACGGATGGCTCTTTGAAAATTCAGAAAGACAGCGGAGGTATTAAAACAACTTTGACTGAAAAAGGAATCGAAGAAACTAAAACCAATCCAGCATCAATTGCAATCAACAGTTTTGATACTTTCAATTTCAGTCAAGTTTATTTTGATATATATAAATATAATTTCGTCGATGATGCAACAGATTATTATAACTCATACAAATATTTAAAATTGGATATAAACGGAACTGTTTATGTTATTACACCTTTCTGCAATCAAACTAAAGCGGTCAACTCGGAGGGCAATTTTGTAGAGCTGTCCGACATAAAACTGACATCAAAGGCAACTGAACATACAGTCAAGGTTTATGATACGGTCAATAACAAAGAGCATAAATTACTGGTCAGTGTGGTCAATTCAAACGCAAGAATAACAGAAAATGTAAACATTCTACCAGATGTTGCTGCGGTTGGCGGTCAAAACTTAACCTTGGTTGTCGTTGAGCAAAACAGTGCATCTTTGAAATTTGACCCGACATCTTTGGTTATTTATGAGATAAATAGTACAGAATCTTTTAAAGATGTTAATGGTGGCGAAGAGTATAAAATTTATACAAATCCTGCTTCTACCGGAACAACAGCAATCTCTTTGCATCAAACCCCTTCAGCCACAACCGGTTATACGACTTATTACTATTATATTCAATACACTGATTCTTTCGAATCAAGTACATTCTATTTCGCGTTCAAAGATACTTTCGGAAACGAATATTTTGACTATAAAGAATATAAGGCAACAACTTTTGAGAATTATGAGTATTCGGGAAG
>CAYJAO010000016.1:6631-8941 GCA_964368355.1 uncultured Lachnospiraceae bacterium
AAATTACTATAACAACAAATGACGGCTCTGATATAACGGACAGTCTTCTCAATAAGACAATAACACAAAGTGAGCCGGTAACAATCTCCTTCGGCACGGGAACAACTCTATCTGACGAACTCGGAATTGCTCCGAAAGTCTTTATCAGATTGCGTGGCTCGGAGGTCGGTTATTATGAAATAACTTCGCCAACAACAATAAGTGCGCCGGGAGTATATGACCTTTATGTTCAAAACTTTAAAGCCAGCGGCGCGTTAGATGCTGTTACGTCGCTTGATTTTATAATTTCTGATTTAAACGTCATTTTCTATAACGTTGTCAAGACAAACAGTGAAGGAAATAAAGAGGTCGTTTCGGTAACGGGAAAAGTTTTCAGTTACGAAAAATCATCAGGATCGACAAAAACAACCAATTATGTTCCTTATCACTATATAGTGAACACAACAGATTATCAGATTATAACGAACGGGGAGAAGGTTTCATTCAGTGAATTCTATTTTGATGAAAAAACAAACACACAGATATTCATAATAAAAAGTACGTCAGGGACAATTTTTGAGACAAAAATTGCGGTTACCGTTGTTCCTTCATCAACCAATATTTTAGACTCCAATAAATTGATGTGGTACTACGGAACGGTGTATACCAGTCCGTCAGCCGACAACTATATAACAACTCCGACAAAAGAACTTTTCCTTACTAAAGAGGATGGACTTAGCGAGATTACGTTAAGGTGGAATTCATATTACAGTGTGACATATAACAAAATCACATGCTATGTTTCATCAGATGAAGGACAGACGTGGAGTGCGGTCGCAGGAACACAGGAAGGAACGTCGACAATACTGACACTTAGAAAATCAAGCAACTATCTCTTCAAATTCGTTGACTATGCGGGTAATACACAGATATTCACAACATCAGGCTCTTCCGGTTATCCAAGCACAACAACACGAATTGCTTTTATCCGAAGTGTGATTTATAAAATAAACGGAGAAAATCCGCTTGACAACTCTGTCTACAACGGTCAGGTCACGATTTCTCTTCCGGCAAGTATGAACTCCTACTATTCCGCGACACCAACTTTGACCGTTTTGAAAAATAACGTGGCATACACTCCAACAAAAGACACCAGTGGAAATTATGTCTTCACCGAGGCTGGAACATACGTTATATATTTCTCTGTTAAAGTCAAAAACGGAACAAAGAACTTGAATGAGGACAAACTGACATTTACCATTGTAAATCAAAATGATTCAAGGTGGGCATTCAACTATGCTAACTATAACAATTACACAATCAACTACATCAGGTACAACGGCATTAATATTTCGTCCAATTTAAAATCTTATGCAATTAATGGAAACGAAATAAACATTTCCGCTTTCCTGCAAGATTCATTAGGAAACAAATATTTTGATAATGGAATTTACACAATCAAAATGACCGCTGTTGACGATGCTCTTGGCACACAAACCTTTGAGTTTAGTTTCTGGCTCAACGACGCTATTCCGCCCATTACCGTATCTTTGGCGGAAGGCGCAAGTACAACAGACACAATAAAAGTTTCCTTCAACGAAAAGAACCTGTATGAAACGATAGGGGATTGCTACGTCATGATTAATGACACAATAGTGGCTGAAATTGACTCATCTTCAACAGGGTTGAAAGAAATCCCATTGTCCAACATTCGTTCATATTACGTCCAAGTCTACACAAATAGTGGCAAGCTGGCATACTCTTATCGTGTTGAAATAACTGAGCCACTTAACACTGTGACGATTATACTTATTGTAGTTTCTTGCGTGGTTGTTTTGGTCGGCGGGTTGTTGTTCTTCCTATTACGCAAAAAAATGAAAGTCCGCTAAAACAATAAAAAATCACGCTAGACTTCGTTTACTGTCAAGATTTTAGCAAAGTCATTTACGTCTGTGTAAACTCCTTTGCAAAAATCTTGCCGAGCCTTGTCTGGTGTGTTTTTTTATTGTTTTTAGATGAAGGAAGGGCAGGGGTAAAAATCAGGATACTGCGTTAACTGTCGCATTTTCCGCACCAGTCGCGTACGTCCATGTACGCTCCTGTCGCGAGAAACGCGCCGAGCCTTGCCTAATGCTCATTTTTATTGTTTTGGATGAAGGAAGGGTGGAAAATCTTGCCGAGGTGTTTAGGCGCGTTTTGTTTCAAAAAGTTTACTGATAACAGAACGTGGTGAGCCACCCTTGTCTGGTGTGTTTTTTTATTGTTTTGGGATGAAGACCAATTTTTACATACATATTTATTTTTTAAAGACTCTTGCTCCTTCTATATGAA
>CAYJAO010000017.1:0-4349 GCA_964368355.1 uncultured Lachnospiraceae bacterium
CATTAAACAATATTATTCGATTTTGTTTTTAAATTAATGTCTTTAAAATTATTTTTTTTGAATAAAGACTGTGATAACCTTTCTATATCAGCGAGAAACAGAGCTGAATTGGAGGGGTACTGTGAACGAGGAAAATTTAAAAACAAAAATTTTTATAGCAGATTGCAATGCTGAACTTAGGAAGAATATAATAGATTCTTTCAAGAAAGACAAAAGTTTTGAAATTGCTGGCGAAAGCGGTGACGGAAGCGAAACCTTTGAATTGCTTAAAAAAGCAAATGCTGACGTTTTAATTATGGATGTAGTCCTGCCGGGTCTTGATGGGTTTGCCTTAATAGAAAGCATCATCAAAACAAATGAAATAATGAAAAAGCCAAAAATTGTTGTGGCATCTTCTCTTTCGCATGAAGGATTCATCGCAAAAGCCATGCAATTGGGCGTAAGTTATTTTATGATAAAACCAGTGAATGAAGCCGTTTTGCTTGACAGGGTAAAGGAAATTTGTGAAGCGGGAAACAAAAAAATATCAACTGTGTTTTCAAAAGATATCACTCTTGAAAACGCAAGCGGTAAATATAAAGCAAAAATGATAGAAGAAAAGATCACCAATATTTTTATAACCGTTGGAATCCCTGCGCACATTAAAGGCTATCAATTTTTAAGAGAAGCAATTAAACTTGCAATAGAAAACCCTGAGATTATCAATTCTATAACAAAGCAACTTTATCCTGCCATCGCGCAGAAATTTGAAACAAGTGCAAGTAAAGTTGAGAGAGCCATAAGACACGCAATAGAAGTTGCGTGGAACAGAGGTAAGATTGAAAATATCAATTCAGTTTTTGGGCTCAGGGTTTATTCAAGCAATGAAAAGCCAACCAACGGCGAATTCATCGCTTTGGTCGCCGATAAAATGCTGATTGAAGGGGCATAAAATGGAAAAAAAGAGTACAATCGCGCTACTTTTTTAAGATTAATGATTGATACTAAAAATCTTTGAAATATGAAACAAAAAAACAGCCACTTGGCTGTTGTTTTATTATGCTTTTCCTTCTGCGTCGTCGAGCAATTGATAATATTTATCAAAAATTTTTATAGCAGTTGGCTCGTCTTTTTCTACTACAAGATATGGGTTGCCGTTTTCATCGTAATCAACCAAAAAAACAATCGCTTCGTCATCATTAACCCCATCAATATCATCAATAGGTTTTAAGATTGCGTAGATATTATCATTTTCTGGAATTATCGCAACTTGTTCAAATTGAATTTCCTTGTCGTCCTCATCAAACAAAGATATTGGCTCGTCATTGTTTTCATCTAATAAAATATCTAAGATGTCGAGTTCCTCTTGTTTTTCTGTTTCTTGTTTTTCTGTCTTCTTTGCCATTTTATACCTCCTTGTGGCTTTTTATTTTTACAGGTTTATCTGTTTAAATAACTTTCTAATATTAATGCTGCGGCTAATTTGTCAATAATATCTTTTCGTTTATCTCTGCGTAAACCCGCTTCTAAAAGCATATCCTCAGCTTCTACCGAAGTTAAACGTTCATCAATATATTCAATTTTTATGCCAGCAACATTTTGCAATTTTTCCCCAAACTCACGCGTTTTAATCGCACGTTCCCCTTCACTTCCGTCCATATTTAGAGGCAAACCAAAAACTATTAGTCCTACTTCATTATCATGAGCCAAATTTGAAAGATAATTTAGGTCTTTTTCTTCTCCTACTCTTTTATATGTTTGAAATGGAGATGAGATTGTTTGAAGAAGGTCAGAAAAAGCAATTCCTATCCTAACCTCGCCATAATCAATTGCCATTATTCTTTCATACTTCATCCAAAATGAGTATGGCATAAAAAAAACTTTTATGCAAATGTTTTGACTATTCGTATAAAAGTTTTTATTTTATAGGGTATTGATAATTTTATTTTTATTAAACTTATTCTTCTGTAGGCTCCTCTTCCAAGCCTACTGTTATTTGTGTAACCCCGTCCAATCCTTCGACTGAAGTGAGAATAGGGAATGCTTGTTCTTCTTCAAAGGTCCAGTCACTTGCAGAACTTATAACAAAACCAAGTTCTTCAAATATTGCTTTTCCTTCTTTACATTCTGCTGCAGTTAGGTATTCAACAGCTTGACCATTGTAGTTAATAATTGCCTTTGTTTCTTTAACGTCGACATTTCTTGTGCCTGTTGGATCAACATTGATGACTACGCTTGTAATAGTTCCCAATCTATCATCTTTACGAGCCCATGAGTAAATCCAGTTTGTCAATCCTACTCTTGTATTTGTATAAGATTCATAATATTTTTCACCTTCACCACTAAATGTACATGCTACATAGCATTTTTCAATGATTCCAGGATAACGAACATATACTGCGATTCCAGCCGATAATGACGATTCTGAAATGCCTGTCAATTCGGCCGTAGTGTAGCAGTTTACAATATGCCCACCAGTTGTGCTTCCTTCTGTAAGAGCAAGATTGACTGCAAGCCCGCCGATATACTGACCAGAGATTGTTCCTTTTACATAGCATTCGGAAACCTCTCCAAGAAGATTCCCTGCAAACCCGCCGACATAATGTCCTTCAAGCGAAACATTCGCAAAGGACTTGGAAATTGTTGATCCATTCTTTGTCATAGCGGCGAACCCACCAACAATTTGATTTCCTTCTTCTTTTGAAGCGTAGATTAATGTTGTTGCGCCTCCTTGTTCCATCCCTGCATGGCATTTAGTAATTGTTCCTGCATTTATTCCAACAAATCCACCGAAATAAGAAATTGTTTTGGAATAATCATAAACGCTTGCCGACTCTACAAAAGAATTTTCAATTTTACTAAGGTTATAACCGACAGCACCGCCGAAGAATTTTCTACTGTTGCCCTCTCCAGTTGCGCCGATGATTACAAAAACATCTCTAACCCTAATATTGTTTATAAGCCCTCTGTTGATTGCGGTAATTGAGCCCGCATAAACTTCTTGATTTAAGGTGTTAATTTTTATTGAATTTGGAGATGTGCCACCGATTACAGAATAAGTATTTTCTTCTTCAGAATCAAACTCTCTTGTATTTTCAATAATTCCGTTGTTGGTTGCAGTTATGAACCCAGCGTTCTTTGCATCGTTAATTTGTATATCTCCAACAATACAATCTGTAATTTTGCCGTAGTTTCTTCCAGCAATTCCGCCTGCATAATCTGCATAAGTAATTTTCAAGCCAATTACTTTTAAGTTTTTGACTTCAGCTTCAGTTGAGATTATTCCAAACGTTCCCGCATAAGTATATTGATTATCAGTATTAATTAAATTGAGGCTTTCTCCAAATGTAATTGATTTACCATTGCCATCAAAGCTTCCTTTGAAGAAAAATTTACCTCCACCAATAGGTTCCCATTCTGAGAATATTTCTGTAAAAGCTGGATCGTCAAGATTAATGTCGGCTCCTAATACATAAGATTGTCTTAACCAATATCTGGCCACAATGCCACTTGTTGAGGTCATTTTTGAATAATAATTAATAAAATCAGTCATAGAATCGATATTATATTTATTTTCGTCTAATGTGATAGGTGCTTCTAAACCAATCAAATTGATGCTAGGTGCTTGATTCTCTTCAATGACCCAAGCAGATGTTGCTTCGTTTATATCCCAACTTTCGCCAGGCATACTAATGTATGTGCCTTGAGTTTTTAAGAGTGTTTCGCTTCCAATTTCCGTTGTTGCATTTGCAAGTGTCGATCCGCCAGAAGTTATTTTATCTTCTGGATCATAGAAATAGTTACCTACAACTCTTTGTGCTGCTAGTTCGGCTCCGTTAGCGCCTTGCACTGTAATTGCTAAATGCCCAATAACGCCGTTAGAGCTTGTTGTGGCATTGTTTATTTTAACGATAGCTAAATTGTTTTTGATAATAGGATAAATTACCCCAACAACTTGATCGTTTGAATCATATACATCTCCGTTTGTAGATACTGTGCCAACAGTTCCGCCTACATTAATACAGAGCCCAGTAGGGGTTGGGTTAGACCTATTAAACGAACGAGAAAATGTGGCTAAAGTTTCGCTAATTTGGAAATTTACTTCTGCTTTTGTGTTATGAATTGTTGCTCCTTGAGCATATCCTGAAATTCCGCCAAATGTAAAGCCGGCATAACTTTTGTTAAAGATTGCATCAGCAGCATCAGCAGAAGTTCCTAATGTTCCATGGAACGAACACATTGTAATAATCCCGCGGTCTACTAGATTTTCTCCATTTTCTTCGCCGAGATATCCACTCTGGTTAAAACCAACTATTCCGCCAATAAAAGCATTATTTCTAGAATATGGTGCACTTAGTATAGTTGCGTTA
>CAYJAO010000017.1:4449-8794 GCA_964368355.1 uncultured Lachnospiraceae bacterium
TTATTTCTAGAATATGGTGCACTTAGTATAGTTGCGTTAGTGACAACAACTTTTGAAATCGTCGAGCAAATGCTTACACCTGCAACCACACCTGCGAAATCGAAGCGTCCAACAATATAAGGTTCAACAATATTAAAAGAATCAATTGTTGCAGTGTCGTTAATTATTGAAAATAAACCTGCAGTTTGTTGATTTTCTGTTATTTTTAAACCATAAATGCTAAACAAATTACCTTGAAGGTTTCCAGTAAATCCCTTTGTAGATTGTGCACATAAAGGGGTCCAATCTTCTGTTAAATAGATATCTTTTCTAATAGAATAAATCTTATCTTCACCCAAAACCTGGGTGTTTCCATTTTCATAAGTTCTATTTGTTCCAATGGATGCTAAATCCTCTGCATCATTGATATTGAATGGGCTGTTGAAAGATCCATTACCAACAAAAACAACAAACGGAAAAGGCCCATAATTTTCATTTTCTGTATTGATTGTTAAAGTAGCTTCTCCGCCACTAAGGCCGCTAATGACCCCCGTTTCCAAATCAAAAGAAATTACAGATTCGTCTGAGATTGTGTAGGAAAGTTCAGTTTGTTCCATTGTGTGAACGATATCTAATTTACTATCGTCGCCTATATTCATATATATTTCGTTTCCTATTGCATCTCCACCAGATACGACAATTATTTCATAGTTTTTAACCATATAGTAAGTTGTCAATCCAATAAACAAACAACCGACAAGAACTGAAAAATAAATTAATAATCTTTTCATAAAATTCTCCTTATTCTAAATTATATTATATATAAACCATATTGTCAATACTCATTTTTGTATCACTAGCAAATTGTCAAAGAGTAGGATATTTAAATAATTGTTTGCAAAAAAAACAGATATGGTTTACAATATGAATTATAAAAATAGAGGGGTAAAAATGAACGAAGAAATAAAAGAATATTTAGATGCTTGTAAAGATGACATGGAGAAAGTAATTGCTCATTTAAAAAATGAATATCTTATCATACGCGCTGGGAGAGCAAACCCACATATATTGGATAAAATTTCAGTAGAATACTATGGCGCCATGACTCCTATCAATCAAATGGCAAACATATCAATCCCAGAGGCGAGAATGTTAGTTATAAGTGTTTGGGATCATTCACAATTAGCCAACGTGTCAAAAGCCATAGCACAAGCAGATATTGGGGTCAATCCCATTGATGATGGGAAGGTGATCAGATTGATTTTTCCTGCCTTAACTGAAGAGAGGCGCCGTGAAATAGTAAAAACGGCAAAAACTCTTTGCGAAAACGCAAAAATTTCTTTGCGTGGGGCAAGAAAAGACTGCCTAGATATTTTTAAGGACTTAAAAAAAGATAATTCAATCTCAGAAGATGAATATGACAACGCAGAAAAAGAAGTACAAAAATTAGTTGATAAGTACAATATTCAAGCAGACGAAATTTGTGCAGCGAAAGAAAAAGAAATCATGGAAATTTAACTAAAAGGTATTAAAATGAAAAACAAGCAGATTCCTGCACACATAGGAATAATTTTAGACGGAAACGGAAGATGGGCCAAAAAGAGAGGGCTGCCAAGAATGGTAGGACATCAAGCGGGTGTTGAAGCAGTAAAAAGAGTTATTCAAAATGCAAGTGAACTGGGGATTAAAGCGCTTTCGGTATTTGCTTTTTCAACAGAGAACTGGAAGCGTCCAAAAGAAGAAGTAGATGGAATTTTTCAAATATTAGATAATTATTTAAGCGAAAACGGAGAAAAATTCATTAAAGACGGATATAAATTACAAACAATGGGGGATGTTTCGAAATTAAATAACACTTTAAGAGAAAAAATAACAGAACTTATAGAAAAAACTAAAAACAATTCCGGGCTTATTTTTAACATAGGATTGAATTATGGTGGACGAGCAGAAATTATCAGGGCAGTAAATGCAATCTTAAAAGAGAATAAGAAAGATATAACAGAAAAGGAATTTGAAGATTATCTGTACACAAACAATTTACCACCATTAGATTTTGTAATAAGAACTAGCGGGGAGCAAAGAATAAGCAATTTTATGTTGTGGCAGATGGCGTATTCAGAACTCTATTTCACTAAAACATATTGGCCAAGTTTTGGCAAAAAACATCTTACAAGGGCTATAAAAATTTTTCAAAAAAGGAATAGAAGATTTGGAAAAGTATAGGAGAAAGGCGTGAAGAAAAGGTTGTTGGTTGCGGGTATATTGTTAATGGTCTTGGGCGGAGCATTCGCTTTTAGATTGATTGATATTTATGGTATCTTTATTTTTGACTTATTAATTGCGGCTTTAGCAATCTTTTGCTCTCTTGAATCTGCAAAACTATTAAATGACATGGGCAAACCCGCGAGCTATATTGGTGCAGGATTATATCCTTCGCTTATGTTTGCTGGGCACATGTTTTCCTTTCTTTTTAAACTAAAATGGTATTGGTATATAACCATTCAATTATCTCTCTTAATAGTTGCTGCGTTAATTATATTTATCTTTTATGCAAGCCTAAATACATCAACTTTAAGAAAAAGCAGAGAAGAAAAGCATATAACAAGGGTTAATTACGGATTTAAAGTGTCTTTGAACACGCTTTTTACATTTATATATCCAACCACATTTCTTTTAGGTTTGATGCTATTGAACAGAATTGACTATTTGGGTGTTGAAACCATCGGCAGTTTCGGGGGCAATTTAGGTTGGGTTGTTTTGATTTTGGCATTTTTAATTCCAATTATTACAGACAGTGCCGCCATGTTTTCAGGCATGATTTTTAAAGGCCCAAAACTGTGCCCAAAAATAAGCCCCAACAAAACGATTTCTGGGGCTGTTTGTGCAACAATTATTACAAGCGTAATAACTGGTGCATTCTTCTACATTTTTAATGCTTTTGCTGTATTAAATCAGGGATTTATTAACGTTGGAATAAAGTCATATCATTTTGTTATACTTGGATTTTTTGGCGCTATAATATGCCAGATTGGAGATGTTTTTGAATCGTTCTTGAAGAGAAGAGCAGGCGTTAAAGATAGCGGAAACATATTCCCTGGGCACGGTGGATTTTTGGACAGAATGGATAGCCATATATTCAATGCCCCATACGTGTTTATTTTCTTTATGACACTAATATTAATTAATTTGTAAAAACGGCATAAATTATATAGGAGAAAGAGTGTGGGTTTAAGTTTTTTAGCAGCGTTTAACGGAATGACAATATTGTATATTTTTCTTGCAATCCTGGTTTTTTTATTAATGATTTTAATACACGAAACTGGCCATTATGTTGCAGGAAGAATATTGAAATTTAAGATAAACGAGTTTTCCATAGGCTTTGGCAAGGCTATCTTTTCAAAGATTAATAAGCGCGGAGAAAAGATATCTATAAGAATATTCCCATTGGGGGGATACTGTGCTTTTGAGGGCGAAAACGAAGAAGGTCAGCCCAACAATCCACAAGCTTTCAATTCTCAAAAACCATGGAAGAGAATGATTGTTTTATTTTCAGGTGCATTCTTTAATTTTCTTTCAGCAATATTATTTTCGTTTATCCTATTGGTATCTTTTGGCTTTGATATTGTACAGGTCAAAGAAGATGCCCCAGAATATAAATTACAAGCGGGGGATGCGATTTATCAAGTAGATGGTAAGGACGTAAACTTTGCCACAAACGGAACTTTTTCACAATTGATAAGAGGAGCTGGAAAAGATAATACTTTTACACTTACAGTCAAAAGGGTTAACCAAGAAACTGGTAATGATGAAATGGTTGTTCTTGAAGGATTGACTTTACAGATAGAAACTGATGAGGAAGGCGTTGAAACTATTAATTTCCCTCAATTTGGATTATATCGTAGATCATTCGTTGAGGCCCTGGGACAGTGCTTTGTACTTACAGGGATGATGGCTTGGGTAGTGCTAAAATCTCTATGGCTATTAATAACATTCCAACTTTCAACGGCAGATGTTGGAGGCCCAATCGCCACAATTGGATTGATTGCAACGAGTTCGCAAGTTTCAATTGTAAATTTGTTTATTTTGCTACCATTGATTTCGGCGAACTTGGCAATGTTTAATTTACTACCATTCCCTGCTTTAGATGGATTCCAAATGGTTTTCACTGGGATAGAATGGATTAGGCGTAAGCCAATTAAAGCAAAAATTAAAGGCATAATAAATGGCTGCGGGTTGGTGTTCTTGCTAACCTTGGTCGTCGTTCTGGATATATTGCATTTTGTCATCTGACGGAATAAAATTACAAAAATATATTAAAAAACACTTAAATTTTTAATTTTTAAGTGTTTTTTTGCAATTTATTAAT
>CAYJAO010000018.1:0-8601 GCA_964368355.1 uncultured Lachnospiraceae bacterium
TAAAAAATTTTTCTCCGCTTAAATGCGAATGAAACTCTACACCTTCATCTGTAAGCTTGCGCAAGTCTGCAAGTGAAAAAATTTGAAACCCACCACTATCGGTTAAAATTGTCCTATTCCAATTCATAAATTTATGCAAGCCACCCGCTTTTTTAACTATTTCACTGCCTGGACGCAAGAAAAGATGATAAGTGTTCGCTAAAATTATCTGTGCGTTTAATTCTTCCAACTCCTCAGGCTTCAATCCTTTAACTGTCGCTTGCGTCCCAACTGGCATAAAAACTGGCGTCTCAACTACTCCGTGTGGAGTTTTTAACTCACCAATTCTTGCTCCGCTTTGTTTACAAACATGTTTTACTTTAAATTCAAATTCTGCCATAACTTTCTCCTAAATTATATAAGCAAACAACAATCTCCAAATGAGAAAAAACGATATCTTTCAGCAATTGCCGTCCTGTAAATTTCTCTCACATTTTCCAATCCTGCGAAAGCAGAAATTAACATCAACAAGGTACTTTCTGGCAAGTGAAAATTAGTGATGAGAGCATCAACCATTTTGAATTTGTATGGTGGATAAATAAATATATTTGTATCTTTTTGCCCCTCCTCAAGTTGATAAAATGGTCTTCCATCTTCTTGGGTTATACTTGCCATACTTTCAAGCGTTCTCATGGATGTTGTGCCGCAAGCAATAACTCTTCTGCCTTCTCTTTTTGCATCAGTAACAATCTTTGCGACTTCTGGTGTAACGCGAAGAAACTCACTGTGCATTTTATGATCCAAAATACTATCTTCTTTCACTGGTCGAAATGTTCCCAATCCAACATGCAATAATACTTCGGCAATGATAACTCCCTCATCTCTCAATTTCTGCAAAATTTCAGGAGTAAAATGCAATCCTGCAGTTGGTGCGGCACTAGACCCTAATGTCTTCGAATAGACGGTTTGATAGCGTTCTTTCTCGGTCAACTTTTCATGAATATATGGTGGTAATGGCATGGTGCCAATTCTGTCCAAAATTGCCTCAAAAGATATGGGTTGTTTCTCTGTGTTTTGCGAAAGTTCGTCACCAAAATGGAAACATATTTTACATTCACCATACTCGCCAATTTCGGTAAATGTTCCCGTTAATTCATCAGAAAATCTAACCAAAGCCCCAACCTTCAAACGCTTTGTTGGCCTTGCAATTATTTCCCAGTTGTGTAAGTCAATTCTCTTTTGCAAAAGCACCTCTACTTTTGCTCCCGTCTCAACCTTTATGCCAAAAATACGAGCGGGCAAAACACGCGAATTGTTCAAGACTAATACATCTCCCGCTTTAAAATAATCAGTAATATCATAGAAATGTTTATGCTCAATATTTGCTCGGCATCGTTCCAAATCAAAAGGAATTTCGTTTATATCTACAGTTTTTATTTCGCCACTTTCTTTTATTCCGGAACTTGGGCGATTAAAAACAAGCATGCGAGAAAAATCCCTTTTTTGCAAGGGAGTTTGTGCGATTAATTCTTCTGGCAACTCGTAATAATACGTGTTTTTCTTTATATAATCTTCTTTTATCATTTCAGCATTGTCGCACACCACGCGACCGCTCCTTTTTATTATTCTGGCATCACTTTGCCCAAATGTTCATATGCTGCAGGAAGTGCCACTCTACCTCTTGGGGTTCTTGAAATATACCCAAGTTGAATTAAAAATGGTTCGTAAACATCCTCAATCGTTGTTGCTTCTTCGCCAGTGGCCGCAGCCAAAGTTTCCAAACCAACTGGCCCGCCGCCAAATTTATCTATGATTGTTCCAAGTATTCTTCTATCGACATTATCTAAGCCAAGTTTGTCAACCTCCATAAGCCCAAGTGCTTTATCTGCCATAGCATAAGTTATCTTGCCGTTTCCCGTCACTTGTGCAAAATCACGGACACGCTTTAATAACCTATTTGCTATACGTGGCGTTCCACGGCTACGCTTTGCAATTTCAATAGTGGCATCGTTGTCGATATCAATTCCTAAAATTTTTGCTGATCGATTGACAATAATCGCCAATTCGTCATTGTTATACATTTCAAGTCTGCACAAAACTCCAAAACGATCACGCAATGGTCCAGTTATCATGCCAGCACGAGTTGTTGCGCCAATTAAAGTGAAGGGTTTTATCTTTAATCTCATATTTCTAGCCGATGGGCCTTTACCTACAATGAAGTCAAGTGCAAAATCTTCCATCGCTGGATATAATATCTCTTCAACTGATTTGTTAAGCCTATGAATTTCATCTATAAACAAAACATCATTAGTATTAAGATTGGTTAAGATGGCAGCAAGATCGGCAGCATGCTCTATCGCTGGTCCACTTGTTATCTTTATTTGTGAGCCCAACTCGTTTGCGATAATGTGTGAAAGTGTAGTTTTGCCAAGTCCTGGGGGCCCGTACAAAAGCACGTGATCTAAAGCTTCCTTTCTTTCCTTTGCGGCCTTAATATAAACTTGTAAGTTTGATTTTATCTTTTCTTGCCCAACATATTCTTGCATGGAAGTAGGGCGTAGGCGATTTTCAATCTCTACGTCTGTTATATTCTTAGTACTCGTTATAAATCTATTGTTTTCCATGTTTTCCACCTTCTATTGTACCAGTTTTATTAAAATTTACAATACATTACCCTAAATTTTGAAAAGTCTTTCTTATAATTTCTTCACTAGTGCTGCTATCTTTTGCATTTTCTCTCGCTAAACGATAAGCATCATTTTTATTTATGCCTAACGAAATCAATGCTTCCGTTGCTTCGTCTATTGCATTTGCGTTTATGCTTAATTCTTTGCTTTCTCTATGCTGATCAAACCCAACTATCGATACCTTGTCTTTTAATTCCAAGATAATCCTTTCTACTGTCTTTTTGCCAAGTCCTTTAATGGTTGAAAGCAGTTTAATGTCTTCCGTTTTGATTGCAACTGCCAAATCAGAGAGGCGTATGCCCGATAAAATCGCCAAAGCGACCTTTGGTCCAATGCCAGAAACACTTGTAAGTTTTAAAAACATTTCCTTCTCATCAAGTGTGGCAAAACCATACAACTTCATTTCATCTTCTCTAACATTTAAAAAGGTATAGACTCTGCCTATCCCGCCAACGACTGGCAATTCATCTAACGTTGCCATTGAAACAGATATTTCATAACCGATGCCATTGTTCTCAATAACAACTTGATTTTCTGTTTTCGAAACTATTTCACCTGTAATATAATTATACATTTCCCCTCCGTATGGCTTGCCATTCTTTGATAATCTCGCCACTTTTAGTAATTCAATAATTTTATAATTTAACTTTTATCGCACAATAAACTGATTGAAGTTTGCATGAGTTATAGCGACCGCCAACGCATCGGCTGCATCGTCTGGTTTCGGCATGCTTTCAAGTCCCAACAACGCTTTTACCATGTATTGAACTTGCTTTTTTTCTGCTCTGCCATTCCCTGTTAATGCTTGTTTAATCTGTAATGGAGTGTATTCAAAAATCTCTCCCATGCCATGAATCCCCGCCAAAAGTATAATCCCGCGAGCCTCAGCAACCGGTATAACGGTGGTTTGGTTTTTGAAATAAAACAATTCTTCTACCGCCATTTGCTCAGGTTTGTATTTCTCTATCAATACTTTTATAGCATCATAAATCATTGCCAACCTAACAGGAATGCTCTCTCCTTTCGGGGTTTCAATAACGCCATAGTCAATAACGTTGTATTGAGAATTCTCATAATCAATAACACCGAAGCCAACTATTCCATACCCAGGGTCAATTCCCAAAATTCTCATGTTATATTATAAAATTATTTAATACCGAAAGTCAAACAATAATTGAAAATAAAAAATCACTGTCATAAAGTAAAAATAGAATAATTATTTTAATTTCCGCCCATTTGGTCGGTTACAATTGTATTTTAAGTGAGTATAATATAATATCATCATGAAAATATTAATTGCGGAAAGGTTAAGAGAGTTGAGAAAGATAAGTGGATTGAACAAAACTCAACTTGCAAAAAAGGTTGGGATTTCTGATACCGCTATAGGCAAATGGGAAAACGGTTTACAAAATCCAAACATAAATTGCCTTTGGAAATTAGCCAATTTTTTTGATGTTTCTGTTGACTATCTAATCGGAAGAAGGGATATAGAATAATGTAATATGGGTACGAAAGAAGAAGATATTAATAAAGTTCACGCAGAACATAGAAAACGTTTACAGCAACAAACTTTCTCGTCTAGTGCAGATTCAATGAGTGAGATACAACTTGTTGAATATCTTTTAACCCTTGCGATCCCTAGAATTGATACTAACCCAATCGCTCACAAACTTTTAAATGAGTTCGGCTCTTTACATGCTATTTTAGATGCTGACTACTCTGATTTAATTAAGGTTAAAGGCATCGGGCCAAAGAGTGCAATGTGCTTAAAATCATTGTGCAGTATTTTTTATTACTATCGCGAAAGCAAGCGCAAAAATAATAAACAAATTTTAGGCACACCAAATCAAATTATTGATTTTTTTAAAGACTATTTAGAGAGCAAACCCAATGAAGAAATTTATATCGCGTGTTTAAATGCTAAAAACGAAGTTTTGAAAGTCGAAAAGATTGCAAGTGGTGATACTGCTTCTTTAACCGTTTCGCAAAGACAAATTTCGGAGGTTGCACTAAAAATAAATGCTACGACAGTTGCCATAGGACATAATCATCCACAAGGCGAACCATTCCCATCATTGCAAGATATTGAAGCGACAAAGAAAATAATTGAGGCATTAAATGTTTTTAATATATCAGTATCTGATCATGTGATAATTGGTAAAAATGAAAACTTTAGTTTTTTAATATCTGGAATATTAAGTGAAATTAAATCTTCACTTATAAAGCCTGAATTAATGAATATTTCTAATCGAATTTATGGTTTGATAAAAAAGTAAATTTAGTCAGTTTTTACAAAAAAACGACAAAATGTGCCTTTCTTCAATTTTGGGGGTTGACTTATATAATAATATGTTGTATTATTTATTTGAAAAAAGTTTAAACAAGATTTTAAAAAGCGAGGGGTAAATAATGGCTGCTAAGCCCACCAAAATTAGTCAAAGAAAAAAACTGGAACTGACATCTAATATCAAAAATTATGAAACTAAACTTGGGATGCTTAAAGATGACTCTGTTGTTTATAGAGAAGTTGATTTTTCTGATAAATTTGATACAGCAGTTTTAGTCTTTATTTCCGATTGGCATTTGGGTGCAAGACATTTTAATATGGATGGAGTTGTCAACACTCTTGAATATGTCTTAAATACTCCAAATGCTCTTTTATTTGCACTTGGAGACAGCTTAAGTTCGGCTATTTTAAATGCAGTAAGTAATATGTTCGAGGATGCATTATATCCACAAGAACAATGGGATTTAATCATTGACCTTTTAACACAAGTCGCTCAACAGGGTAAGCTTGTCATTTACCATGATGGTAATCATGAAAGACGTATTTATAAGCAAACAAGTTTGGCAATAGGTAAACAAACGGTAACCGCTCTTGCAAGCAATCAGAAAAATGCAAAAGATAAAAAATGGGCAAAAGAAGCCTATGCCCCACATTTTGGAGTTTCAAAAGTTATATTAAAAAATAAAGACTCTTCTGATGGAAAATTTACTTTTAACACAACCACTCACCACGGCGATGACGTGGATTTTGTAAAAATGAAGAATTTAAATCCTTCGGCGGATTTAAACGTTGTTGGACACTGGCACAGATTAGAAATACGAGAAGATACTAGAATAGTTTATGAAACAGAAACGCATGAGCAGTTTTTCGAAAAAACCATCAATATTAACTTGCCAAATGAAGGGAAAACGCCTTTTGAATATAGCCATTTAGAAAAAGATCGTTCCCCTTATTTTGCAGTAGAGATAAGTTTCACAAAAAATCCACTGTACGATAAAAACTCAAAAGCTCAAATCAAACATAAAGAATTTATCCCTACATTAAGGTCTATTCCTATTTTGACAACAGCAAGCACCAGGGAAAAAGACAAGGTTATCAATGAAGCAAAAAAGATTATAGATAAAACACAATCAGAACACTTAAGAGTTTTCTTATCAAAAATCACTGAAGCAGTTGCCGTCCTTGAATGCGCAGGAGTAGAATTTTCAAAAGAAATATTGCTTGCATTGAACAAATTATACTCAGTTAAAGAAAAGCCAACTAATACAAAAACGTCAAAAAACAATAAAAACAACAAAAACAACAATCAAAACAATCAACAATAATAAAAAATACAATGAGGAAAAGATATGACAGAAAAAGAAGATGGCGCATTAAAGACAATTAATAAAGCATTGAGAATCAAAGACCAAATTGATAAGCCTTTTGATGTTTTTGAATTAATCAATAATGAAGTAAATGTCTTAGATAAATCAGAAAATCCTCAAGAGGAAATAATTCACAAGTTAGACTATAAAGTTAAAAATGACTATTTTGGATTTAATGTTATTTCTCATTTAAACTTAGGAAGAGCATACAAATTAGAAAATAATGAGGACGGAGATAAACACGAATATAACATTTCGCCAAACGCAAAACGTGTCAAGTTCCCAGAAAGCGAACAAAATGTTTTTAATGAAAAATGGGTTGACCATGTGTTTAATACAGTTAAAGGCTCTCGCTACTCTGCCGTTGTATTAGAAAATGTATTTACAAGAGTGACAACTGGTAATTGGCAAGAAATTTTGCCATATAAAGAACAACTTAGAGCCTTATACAAAAAAATCAAAGAGCACGGGTTAGAAGATAAAATCATTGCTTTGGTTCGCGGCGCAAGAGAAATGGAAATTCTCAAAAATGGCGGCCCCGATTTGATGGCAATTTTGGGCGATTCTTTAAAAATAAAAGACCGCGTTACAGGTCCAAAAACTCTAATTTCTATGCATTTATCCGACAGTTATAAAAAAGACGCCGAAGTAACTCTAATGAATTTTAATCCTAATGGCAATATTGGTGCTGGAATTTTCAAAAAAATGATAGAGTTCATTGAAAATCAACCAGGATTTGATGTGTACTGGAATAGTACAGCTCGTTGTTCTGGGATGGAAGACGCTTTCATGACACATGATAGAAACGACCCAAAAAAATCAAAACCTTGCACGGCATTGTTCTTCGGCCCAATGTGTGAATATGATTTAATAAACACTAGACGCGGACTGCCTCCTTACACATTAAATCATATATATTTCAAGCTTTCATACGAACATTCAATCGTAAAAATACGTCACGAAGACATGACTGTGAAAGAAGAAATGATATCGAAAGTTAAAGCACACTTTAATGACTATAATGCTCCACATGAGGATAAGAAAGACTCATCAAATTATGTTGCAGCGATCATATCAGATAGTGAAGGTGAAGTCCTCCAAGGCTTCGCAGATATAGCAAATGATTTATTTACAGATACTATCGAAAACATTGTAAACAAATCAAGAAAAAACACAAACTTATATTTGAAAAAACAAGAAAAGCATAAAAAAGAGGATGAGCAGATTTTAAGAAAATCTGTAATTACTAAAATCAACCCTACAAATGATCATGAGGTGTAATATGGATTTTGGAATTAAAATTGATGATAAAACAAAAAAAGTATATTGTGCCGCATGTGGCGCTCATGTTGGAAACGATGGAAAAGCCCAAATGAATTTCTGCCCTAAATGTGGCATGCATTTAAATATGAATGCCGCAAAAGTGTATGAAGATAGAGTTGCAAGAGGGCAATTAGAGATTCTATATAATTTGCTTGACCAAATCCAAGAAACCGGCAAAGATCCAAAAGCAAAAATAGAAGAGTTTATAAAAGAATTTACAGAAAATAAATAGTAAAAAGTGTTACTTTAAAATTTCAAGCATAAAATACCCATATATGAAGATATGTGGGTTTTTTAATAGGAAAAATAAACTATCAGATAAGTTTTTTAGGAATGTATTTGCCAACGCCATCATTGGCTTCGTCCTAATTGGCTTATTCTTTCTTACTTATGCCGGAGGCGCTTTGAATACATTTAGCGCAAATGCTGAATCTGCTATTTATTCTGGGGATGCTAATTCAAACAAAATCTCTCTTATGATTAATGTATACTGGGGAAATGAGTATCTTGAATCAATGCTTGAGACGTTGAAAGAGAACAACATAAAAACCACTTTTTTTATCGGCGGAACTTGGGCAGAACAATACCCCAATCTACTCCAAAAAATTTATGATGATGGGCACGAATTAGGAAATCATGGCTATTACCATAAAGATCATAAAACTATATCTTATGAAAGAAATAAAGAAGAAATTTCTAACACGCATGATTTAATTAAAAGATTAACTAATATAGACATGACCCTTTTTGCTCCACCAAGCGGTTCTTATTCTAGTACAACTTTAGAGATAGCAAAAACCTTAAATTACAAAACAATTATGTGGACACGCGACACTATAGATTGGCGGGATCAAGACGCTGATTTGATCTATAATCGTGCAATAAAAAGCGCAAAGGGCGGGGATTTAATTTTAATGCACCCCACTAAAAAAACCGCTGAAGCATTATCGAATATAAT
>CAYJAO010000019.1:0-8571 GCA_964368355.1 uncultured Lachnospiraceae bacterium
ATCACATACGATATATACAATATTTATGTAAAAAGAAAAAAGTGCGGAGAAAAGCACAAACAAATGTTACAAAGTTTACAAAATATTAATTTTTAGATTTGACTTTATAAAAGATATTTACTATACTATTATAGCAACATGCGGGTGTAACTCAGTGGCAGAGTTCCAGCTTCCCAAGCTGGCAGCGAGGGTCCGATTCCCTTCACCCGCTCCACGTTAAAAGCCTTACAGATATTAGATCACACTTGAAACTAAAAAATTTTAATACTTGACAGATAAGTTTTTAATATAATCCCATTAAGGCGTTACAGAGACCGATGAGAGAGCTTTTGCAAACATGGGATTTAAGTTTATCTCTAAAAAACTCGGGAGAAACAATTTTGTCAAAAGAAGTTTTAATAACGGAATTTCTAGGACACAAGGAAATCGTTTCAACTCAAAATATTTCAAAACTTATTGAAACATTTGATGTACTCGATATTGGAATAATTCTTAAAAGAAACAAGCTTAATAGCTTGGAAGAACTTGCAAATATTTTTGCCAAAAATCTTTTTGTGTTTTAATTTTCTCATTTATATTTTTGCGCGCCTAACAGCTTGAACGAATTTCAATGTTAATTCTTTATCTCTGCTTCCATCATTAGCACGGCAACCGCTATTGACGTCAACACCAAAACATTTTGTTTTCTCAACAATCTCTTGGACATTTTTAAAATTTAAACCACCTGCTACAAAAACAGGTTTTGGTAGTGTTGCAACAAGTTGTTTGTCAATATTGTAATCATGAATAAGCCCCGTTCCGCCAACTTGGTTAGTTTTTGTGTTTATGCTGTCAGTAAAAAAGAAGTCAACATACTTAATTTTACTGATGTCCGGTTGGATTTGGCCATTTTCTAAAATATGAATAAGCCTTAAAAGTTTTGCTTTAGGCAATGCCTTTGCAATTTTTTCCACCTCGCGCTCATTAATATATGAGTGTAATTGGATGTTGTCAACGGCAATAGTTTTTGCAAGTTTAATAATTTCTTTTGCTTTTTCAAGATGCGTAATTAGCGTAGTGAGGACATCTGCTGGAAGATTTTTTGCAATATATTTTGCCTCTTTTGCAGTTAAAAAATCATCACTCATATGCTTTTGACCAACCAAAAGTCCAATAATATCAACACCCATTTCACAACACATAAGTGCATCTTTTAAATTTCTAATTCCTGCCATTTGTATTAATACCTTATCTTGCATTTTCTTTTCCCCTCAATTTAATATAACAAAAAGTAAATGATTTTACAATAAAAAATCGCCTCTCCAAATTTAAGTCAAATGCGATTTTTATCAAAAAATTATGTTATCAAAATCTTTTTATGTTTTGTAAAATTATCAAAAATCTTTTTGTAATCAAAACAAAACTTAAGTTATAAAATGCTTGTTTTCTCTTTTATTTTAATTAGGCCTTCCCATTTTTTTATTATTCTATCTTTCTCATGAAAAGCATCATCTAATTTTTTTAACTCTTCTAGCGTGAACCATTTCACATCAACGCTCTCATCAGAGATGATATATTCATTTTCGTTGGTGATAAAAGCAAACGCAATATCATAATGATAATGTGCTGGCTCATGCTTCTTTTCATTGCATGGGAAAATTTGCGTGTTAATGTTAAAAATATCTTTTGAAATTGGTTTGAATTCAAAAATCCCAGATTCTTCTTGAATTTCTCGGATAGCAACATTAAGTGTATTTTCTTCCCCGTCACTATGTCCACCAAACATTAACCATTTTTTTAAAAAAGCATGGCGCGTTAGTAGAATTCTTTTTAAATCTGCACTAAACAAAAAACCAGAGCCGGTTATATGTCCTTCCAAATTTGATCTGTCAAAAAGATTATTTCTTTTTGCTACAAACTTTTTTACTTTTGTAACATGCTTCTTTTCTTCTTTATCAAAAGGGGTATATCTATTCAAAGCATCATATAAATTAAAATTTAAATTCATAATTATCTCCTGCTTATTTTATTATATCACAATCTATTTATGTTGTGCTAATTTTAACGAACTTGCTGAAATAAAAAATGCCCTTATATCACAAAAGGGCAATAGAATAATCTATTTGGCGCAGAAGGAGGGATTTGAACCCTCGCGCCCTTTTACAAGCCTACTCCCTTAGCAGGGGAGCCCCTTCGACCACTTGGGTACTTCTGCATACAATGCTTTTTAAAAATGTTTTTCTCTAAAAGCAAAAGAATTTTAACACACAAGTGATGCTTTGTCAATTGGTTTTCATATATTAATTAAGCAGAAGTAATCGTATCTTTAATGCTTGTGTTTTAATTTTAAAAAGAATTAAATACGATTGATTTTTAAAAATATGTGAATTTGCTTTGTTTTTTGAAATTTTTGTGAGATAATAACATAGAAAAGAGGAGTTTTGTATGGCAACTAAACAATATCAATTTATCAAACCTGAAAATTGGAGAATTATTAAACCTGAAAAATATCGTGATTTTTCGATACTTTCAACCGAACTAGTGCCATGTGTATATGGATTTGCTATCGAAAAACCAGAAGGATATGATGTAGTTAGCATGTTTGATTATGGCGAAAGTTCTTCAGAGTTTATTAACGAACTTAATGAAGAATTAATGAAATTAGAACAAAATAATAAAGCCGTTGAAGGAATTAATGATTACATTAAAGAAAATGCAGCGGACTACGCGGTCACTGAAACATCCAGTATGAAACCAATTTTTCATAAAGCAGCCAAGATTTTCAATAAGAATATGTTTGTGAATATTATGGAAATTACTACAAATGTTGGGAAAAGCTTTTCAGTTCAATTATTTGTTAAATTAGACAAAAATTTAGTGTGTTTTGGGACGTCAGTTCCTAAGGTTGATACCGGTAGAGCGTTTGAAAGTGTTATTGAAGAATATCCTTTTATAGCAGACTTGGTGAATGTTGTAATTAAATCTATTAAATAGTAATGAGTAAAAATTAATCCCTTGCATAAAATACAATGCAAGGGATTTTTTATTGCTAGGCGAGCCTAAATTAAGCAATAAAAAAAGATGGCTATGTTTGAATTCCAGATAGGATTAAATGAGGATAGAAAGGATATTGCAAAGAGCATAATGATGGATTTAAAGAAATCTACCACCGATTTTAATACCGTGATTACAAACTATTCTCAAGGCAATAAAACATTCATAGTTTTAGCATGCGATGAGTTAGAAAAGCCTCGCATGAGCTTTTATATTTCTCAAGTAATTGCAGATATAATTTCAACATTTTATAAACTTGAATTTATTGAAAAAAATTTAAGATTGCCCATACAAAAAGACATTAATTATAAAGCGTTTAAAAAAGCCTTAATTGCTTTTGATAGAGAGACAGATAAATACATAATTGCAAGAAATCTTAAAATAGAGAAAACTATTTTTATAGATTCTTTTTATGAGTTTAGACTAAAACAACTCAGGACCAAATGGATGGAATTGATTAAATTAGCGAATGATAATGCGGGTTACCTGCTGTGCAATGATATTTTTATAGATTTATTAAAATTTTTAATTGAAAACATTGAAATTTCGCGAGGGCTTGTAAATGTTGTTAAAGAAAAGGGCGGCTACAAGCTGTGTGACGAACAATTTGAAAAAATTGATGATGACGAGATTTTATATGGATTAAGCGAGCAAGAAATGCAAGATGAAGACGTTTGCCTTGTTTTATCGTTAATTGCGTTGTCGCCAAAAAAGATAAATGTATATTGCAATCCATTTGAAAATAGCCCAACATTAACGTTGCTTTCACAAATTTTTGATAACCGCGTATCTATCTTGCCGCAAGTAAATGAAGAATAGAAAATATTAATTCGTCTTATATTTCATTGACTTTCTGAGTTTATTGATGTAGATTATATCTATATTAAAGAGGTATAGTATGGCAAGTGAAATATTAGATGAACAAGAAACGATGGGAAGACATGGCTTAGCGCACGTCATGGCAAAGGCTGTTTTGAAACTTTTCCCACAAGCAAAGTTGGCAATTGGACCAGCAATTGACAACGGATTTTATTATGATTTTGATAACGCATCATTTACGCTTGATGATCTCCCAAAAATTGAAAAAGAAATGACGGCGATTATTAATAGGGGTGAAGAATTTAAGAAAGAAATTGTTTCAAAGAAAAAAGCATTAGAAATTTTCAAAGGAAATGAATACAAAACAGAATTGATAAACGAACTTCCAGCAAGTGAAGAGATTTCTTTATATTATTTAGGTGAAGATTTTGTTGATCTTTGTCGTGGCCCACATGTTGACAATACGAAGAAATTGCAAAATTATGGGTTCAAACTCGCTAAAATAAATGGCGCTTATTGGCACGGTAACGAAAAGAATACAATGTTGCAACGCATCTACGCATATGCGTTCAAAGATAAGAAACAACTAAACGAGTATGTCAGCATGCTTGAAGAGGCAAAAAAACGCGATCATAGAAAACTTGGCAAAGAGCAAGAATTATTTTTCTTTGATGAAACTGCACCAGGAATGGCATATTGGCTTCCAAAAGGCTTTACAATGTTGAATGCACTTATTGAATATTGGAGAGGGGTTCATAAGGCGAGCGGGTATCAAGAATTTTCTGGGCCACAACTAAACAGTAGCGCTCTTTGGAAAACCTCAGGGCACTGGGACCACTACAAAGAGGACATGTTTGTCTTAGAAGATGCAGATGGCAAGGAACAAGCCTTAAAACCAATGAACTGCCCAAATTCAATTAAAGTTTATGAAAGTAAAATGAGAAGTTATAAAGACCTCCCATTAAGATTTAATGATGTTGATGTCATTCATAGAAATGAAAAATCGGGGCAATTAAACGGATTGTTTAGAGTTAGAATGTTTAGACAAGATGACTCTCACAACTTTGTGACTAAAGAACAAATCGGCAGTGAAATAAAATCAATAATTCAAATTGCTGATAAACTTTATAAAGTTTTTGGCTTGCCTTATGAATTGGCATTATCGACTAGGCCAAACGATTTCATGGGCGAGATTGAAACTTGGGACAAGGCGGAAGCTGAACTTAAGCAGGTCTTAAATGAAATATGTGGGCAAGGAAGATATAGTATAAACGAGGGTGACGGTGCGTTCTACGGGCCAAAGATTGATATCAAAATGAAAGATTGCTTGGGTAGAGAGTGGCAGATGGGAACTGTTCAACTTGATTTCCAACTTCCACAGCGTTTCAATCTTTCATATATTGATAAAGATGGAGAAAAGAAAGTGCCTATCATGATTCACAGAGCATTGTTTGGTTCTTTTGAAAGATTTATAGGCATCATTACAGAACATTTTGCTGGGGCGTTCCCATTATGGTTGTGCCCAGTTCAAGTTAAAGTTATGAATATCACAGATAATTCATTAGAATACGCCAAAGATATACTCAAAGAACTTGAACAACTTGGAATTAGAGCGGAATTAGATGATAGAAATGAAAAGGTTGGATACAAAATTAGAGAAGCGCAACTTGCAAAGATCCCTTATATGATAATCGTGGGCGACAATGAAGTGGAAAGCAAAACTATATCTATTAGAGGGCGTGGCAACGAAAACAAGAGCGGTTTGAAACTTGGCGAATTTATTGAAAGATTGCAAGAAGAAATTGCAACTAAAAAAAGATAAAACAGGAATTTTGCTTCCTGTTTTTTTTATGTATAATATTCATCTTTTTTTATGTATAATATTCATCTCAAGATGCAGTGGCTTCAAGGGTAAATGACACAAAATATAGGTTTTTAATAAAAAATTTTTTAGAATATTTTATAAAAGTTGTTGACAAAAGTTCTTTACTTTGAATTAAAAAAGTTGTCAACATTTATCCACATTGCTAAACGTCTCTATTATAAAGGAATCTTAGTTTTTTGTAAAAAATAATGTGGAAATGTGGATAACTTGATTGAAAATCGTCATTTTTCATAAAAATGCATAAAAATTCATAAATATTAGCATTCATGAATAATTATTTATTTGTGGAAATGTGGATAACTTACAGACCTCGCCAAAATACTTTATGCGACCTTCCACAATAACTTGAAAAGATAAAATGTCGAGAAAAAACTAAACATGTAATATGTAATAGTTATTTTGTTTTTGTTTGAATTAGTGTATAATAAAGAAAAGTATGATAAAAGAAAATTGTATTGATAAAAATCAAATAAAGGAATTCAATCCGCTTGCTCTCGCCTTTATGGGGGATGGAGTGCATACTTTTTTCGTTCGAGATTATATAATGAAAAGGCAAAATCTTTCAGCGGGTAATTTTCATTTAGTTTCATCCTATATTTGTAAGGCAAAAACGCAAAGCATGTTTTTTGACAAAATGTTTGAAGAATTTAGTGAGGAAGAAAAACGAGTTGCCTTAAGAGCAAGAAATCATAAATCTCACACTATGAAAAATGTAAGCTTGGAAGAATATAAAAAAGCCACAGCCTTTGAAGCCGTTCTGGGATATCTATATCTTTTAGGCGAGAAAGACAGGTTAAATGAGTTGCTAAACACAAGCATGAGTATATATGAGAAAGTAAAAGAGAGAAAAGTATGATAATTTATGGGAAAAATGCCATTTTAGAAGCGCTTAAAAGCGAAAAGACGTTCAATAAATTGACGATTGATAAAGAAAATCATGATAAAGGATTGCAAGAAATCATAGACCTTGCAAAAAAATTGGGTATAAAAATAGATTTTATCAACAGGGTCATTTTTGATAAAAAAGTTTTTTCAATCAAAGAAGGTAGAGGCAAAAATGAAAAAATCAATCACCAAGGAGTAATTGGTGAGATTGTCGATTTCGAGTATTCTTCATTAGAAGATATCTTTGCATTGGCTAAAGGAAAAGGAGAAAGTCCCTTTATAATAATCCTTGACGGAATAGAGGATCCTCATAATTTGGGCGCCATCCTAAGAACGGCAGAGTGTGCGGGTGTTGATGGTGTAATTATCCCCGAGCATAGAGCTTGTGCAATAAACGACACTGTTTTAAAAACAAGCGCTGGAGCGGCTTCTAATGTCAATGTTGTTCGCGTCACTAATATTTCTCACACGATAGATGAATTAAAAAAGCGCGGAGTTTGGGTCTACGCTTGTGAAGTCGGTGGGCAGAATTTATTCAAAGCAAAATTAACTGGGGCGATAGCGATCGTGGTTGGAAGTGAAGGCCAGGGAATGAGCAGGTTGGTAAAAGAAAACTGTGATGATATTATCACAATACCAATGAAAGGCAAAATAAATTCCCTTAATGTTTCAGTTGCTTGTGCCATCGCAACATTTGAAGTTTTGAAACAAAGATAGGCAATGACTATTTTTTAACTTAAAAAGCATAGACAAGCTATGTTTTTGCAAAAAACTTTAATAAAAAAAGAGGCGGTCGCCTCTTAATAATAATATTTTTCTATGACACCACCACCCAAGCATTTTTCATCTTCTGTGTAAAGAACTACAAACTGACCGGGGGTAATTGCGCGTTGCTTTTCTACAAAATCAACTTTTATTTTATCATCATCTAATACTGTGACCTTCACTTTTTGATCAGGTTGCCTGTATCTAAATTTAGCGAGACATTCAAATGTTTTTTCTTGAGGTTTTTCGGGAATCCAATTAAATTCTTTAGCATAAAGTCCACTTGAGAATAGAACACTATCTTCACCTTGAGAGACTACAAGCACATTATTTTTTAAATCTTTGTCCAAAACAAACCATCTTTCCCCCGTTCCTCCAGATTTCCCGCCAATATTTAGCCCGCGGCGTTGACCCAATGTGTAGTACATTAAACCTTCATGTTCACCAACTACTTTCCCATCTAATGTTTTTATCAAACCGGGTTTTGCTGGTAAAAAATTCTTTAAAAAATTTCTAAAGTTGCGTTCTCCAATAAAGCAGACGCCAGTGGAATCTTTTTTTGTTGCATTTGATAATTGTAATTCATTTGCAATTTTTCTCACTTCTATTTTTTCAATATCTGCCAGCGGGAATATAACGCTGGAAAGTTGTTCTTGTGAAAGCTGATTTAGAAAATATGATTGGTCTTTATTTTTGTCTTTTGATTTATATAAATAATACTTGCCGCTTTCTTCTTTAACTTTTGCATAATGCCCTGTAGCAATGTGCCCAGCACCAATTTTTTTTGCAAATTCAAGAAAGGGTCCGAATTTTATTTCTCTATTACAAAGAACATCTGGATTAGGGGTTCTGCCTTCTAAATATTCTTTCAAAAAATATTCAAAAACTCTATCATAATATTGTTTTGCATAATTTACAGTATAGTATGGAATTTGTAAAAGATTTGAAACGCGTTTCACATCCTCGTAGTCGCGTTCGCTTGTGCAAACACCATCGTCTTGCTCTTCCCAATTGACCATAAAAACAGCTATAACATTATAGCCTCGTTGCTTCAATAAATGCGCGCTAACTGCAGAGTCAACCCCGCCGCTCATACCAAGAACAACCGTTTCCATCATTCTCCTAAAATTTTATTTTCTCTTATTTTTCTTATTTTTTATGTTTTTTATCACGTTTTTCTTTAT
>CAYJAO010000020.1:0-8379 GCA_964368355.1 uncultured Lachnospiraceae bacterium
GTGGCTCAACGGTAGAGCAGCTGATTTGTAATCAGCAGGTTGTTGGTTCGATTCCAATCACCAGCTCCAAAAAAGGCAAGTTCGCTTGCCCTTTTTTATGCCTATTTTAGGGCTGTATTAAGACATATTATTTTTGTTAAAATATAAAATAACATTTTATTCGACATAAGGTGTTATTTTTTTTGCATTTTTCAATGCTACACTGAATTTGTTTGGAGAAGAAATGCAAATAAGAAACAGGTTGTATAATAATATACTTTACGTGGTATTGAGTGGTGAGTTAGATGAACATTCTGCACAGTCGGTTAGGCAATCATTAGACGAAATTTTTGACGAAAAAGGCTTTCATCAGGTCATAATTGATCTTTCCGAACTTGATTTTATGGATAGCACCGGAATAGGAGTTATGTTGGGGCGATATAAAAAACTTAAGGCAAGAAATATCCCTATTTTTATATGTAATCCTTCCACACACGCAGAGAGAATATTTAAAATGACTGGGCTATATGAAGTTATGCCCAAGATAAGTTAAGGAGAAATTCATGAATATAATAAACGATATGACATTAACATTTAAAGCGATATCTAGCAATGAGGCATTTGCAAGAAGTTGCGTCGCGGCGTTTTGCACTCAACTAAATCCAACCCTTGATGAAATAGTGGATATAAAAACAGCAGTTAGTGAAGCGGTCACGAATTGTGTAGTCCATGCTTATCCAAAGGGAGAAGGGGATATAACATTAAATGTTAAATTAACTCAAGATAAAGCGATTATTTCAATCTCAGATAACGGTATAGGGATTCCTAATTTTGAAAAAGCAAGGGAGCCGTTCTATACAACTAAACACGATCAAGAGCGTAGCGGTATGGGGTTTACGGTTATGGAAAGTTTTATGGATTCTCTTGAATTGTCAAAAAACAATAACAGAGGGCTTACTGTACGTATGGAAAAGAAATTTGGGGATGCGGAGAAAGAAATTGTAGGTGGCTAATGTTAGACCACGAAACGACGCTTGCGTTGATAAAAAAGGCGCAAGAAGGTGATGAGGGGGCTAAACAAACACTTGTTATAGAAAACTCACCACTAATAAAAAGCATTATAAAACGTTATGTTGGGAAAGGGATAGAATATGATGACCTATATCAACTTGGGTCGTTAGGATTTATTAAGGCAATAAATAATTTCCAGCCTGATTTTAACGTTAAATTTTCCACTTATGTCGTCCCCATGATAATTGGTGAGGTTAAGAGATTTATGCGCGATGATGGGGCAATAAAAGTGTCCCGCACGATAAAAACCTTTAATCTTCAAATAAACAAATTTATAGATAGTTATTTAAGGGAGCATGGAGAAAAGCCCAACGTTGAAACAATTGCTAAAAATTTTGACGTTCCTAGTCAGGAAATTATTTTTACAATGGATTCTGCCAAGATGCCAATTTCATTGTATACGCCATTCGAAGAAGACGATGAGAGGAGTTTGTTAGTTGTTGATAGATATATCGAAAATAAGCAAGATGAGGAAATTTTTGATAATATGTTTTTACGCGAAACAATAAAAAAATTAGACAACAGAGATAAAAAAATTATTTTAATGAGGTATTTTAGAGACAAGACTCAAAGCGAAATAGCAAAAGAATTGGGTGTCTCACAAGTGCAAGTTTCTAGGTTGGAAATGAAAATATTGGAAAGAATAAGAGAAAGAATAGCCAAATAGCTATTCCTTCTTTTTATATTAAAGTGATCTTTTATTCTTCAGCGTCTAGCCCTTCAAGCATCATTTGTTCATAATTTTTAGGGTGAATATTTTGTAAATGTGAAGCCAAGTCAAAAACTATATCGGAGATATTATTTGAAATCATATTTAAATAGCTTACGACTTCAATATAATTTGTGCTCTTTTCAGTACCAGCCTTAGATTTTGGAGCGTTTTCAATAATGAATTTCTTTGCAGAAAGTTTAATTTCAGAATTTTCGTGTGATAATGCTAAGATTTTATCATAACTAGATTCTGTTTCTCCTTGTATAAACTTGCAGTCTGGATCTTGGACATAAGGTTTACATAAATCCATCATTGTTTTTGTGTTAGTTATTATTTTTAATAAAAATTTATTGAGTTTAATTGAGAATGTAATTTTTTTATCTGTTCCTTGTACTATTTTACATGTTTTCAACAGATTTTTGTTCACTCGATCCATTTGTTTAATTATTGCTAAGAGTTTATCAATATCTTTATTTCCTAATTGTTCATTATCTCTTGAGGAAATAGCAGAAACATAGGTGTTCAATTTCGCAATGTATGCATCATATTCGGTAAAGAGTTTTGATATTTTTTTATAATTTTCGTTATCTTCTGTTAGCAAATAATTTGACATTGCATCATATAGCGAATAGAGTTCGGTATAAAAGACGAAAGTCTTCTTTGTGGCTTTTGCAATTGAAACTGCTTGGGCTGAGTCTATAAACTCTGTAACTTCCAAAGGTTTTCTTTGTTTATGGTTAAAGGTTGGGATTTTTGAAAAGATGCGGGTGATGGTATTGGTAAAAGGCAGGAAGATTATTGCTACTGTAAAGTTAAAGATTAAGTTTATCATTGCAAGTTTAAAAGTGGGTTCTGGGCACCAACTTAAGCAAACCTCAATCCAAGGCGTTAAAGTTAATAAACCAAAAATCAAACAACCTACTATCGCATAAATTGTGTGGAAAATAGCGGCGCGCCTTGCCGTAGTGCTTGCCGATATGCTTGAAATAATTGTTGTCGTAATTGCCGTGCCTAAATTTGCCCCATAGATGATGCAAGCGGCCGATTCAATAGGAATTACACCAGCCATTGTTGCGGTTCCCAATAGAGATATGGTAATTGCGAATGTTCCCAAAGAGCTTTGAATTAACATTGTGACGGCAGCGCCCAATAGAAGCAACAATACTGGATTGGTGACTAATGAGAAAAAACTTATCACTGTTGCATTTGTTTGAAGGAACGCAGTAGCATCTTTCATTAAAACTAAACCAACAAACAACAAACTGAATGCGATAATAACATTTGCGACATTTTTTATCCATGGTGTTTTTGTAAACATTACAATAAAGGCACCAACTATAGCAAATGCGCAGAAGAAATCTGTCACACTAAATACTTGGAAAGAAATTAAAAAATTGGGTATGACCGATGCAATGTTTGTACCAATGATCAACGCAATCGCTTGAGATAGCCCTATAATGCCAGCAGATGTAAAACCTACAATGGTTACAACGCCAGCCGTGCTACTCTGAAATAGAGTGGTAATCCCAAATCCAAATCCAGCAGCCGCGAATCTGTTGCCTGAAAGTTTATTGATTTTTTTTCGCATTTTGTTGCCGCAGATTTTTTCAAGGCTGGAACTAAGCATGTGTATAGCAAAAAGAAAAACTCCAAGACCGGAAAGAAATATAAGTATATTGTTTAACAAGGTGCCCTCACTTTTCACATATATATTATCAATAAAGAGAATTTTTGTAAAACGAATTTCACAGATTTTAAAATATAATATTTAAAGTAATGTAAATATTTGACTTTTAGTGTTTAAAATGTTAAAAAGTATAAATAGGAGAAAATATGGCTAACGCAAATATTATTTTAACAGGAATTAAACCAACTGGTAAACTTCATATAGGAAATTATTTTGGTGCTATAAAACCAAGTTTAGAAATGGCAAAAAAAACACAGGCAGAGAGTTTGTTCTTTATTGCCGATTACCATTCACTCAACACAATAAAAGATGCTAAATTATTTAAAGAATATGTTTATGATGTTGCTGCTACATGGCTTGCTTGCGGGTTAGATAGAAACGATATTGCATTTTATCGTCAATCTGATATACCTGAAATTTTTGAACTTAATTGGATTTTATCAAATGTGACACCAAAAGGGTTAATGAATAGAGCGCATGCTTATAAAAGTTGCGTAGATAAAAATATTTTAAATAATGCAGACCCTGATGCTGGAATTAATATGGGTTTATATAACTATCCAATTTTGATGGCTGCTGATATTTTAGCGATGGGGAGCAAATATGTTCCCGTGGGCGAAGACCAAAAACAACATGTTGAAATCGCCAGAGATATAGCATGTAATTTTAATAAAACATTTGGCGAAACCTTTGCTTTACCAGAAGTAAAAATACAAAAAAATGTTGGGGCTATTCCTGGGTTTGATGGGAGAAAGATGAGCAAAAGTTATAACAATACAATTTCGCTCTTTTCAACCGAAAAGGAACTGCAAAAAAGCATCAATCGAATTGTCACGGATAGTTCATTGCCGACAGAACCTAAATCAACAGACTGCTATATATTCCAAATTTATAGTCTTTTTGCGAATGCAAAACAAATTGAAAATATGAAAAAATGTTTTGCTGAAGGAATTTCGTGGGGAGAAGTGAAAAAGGAAACTTTTGAATTAGCAAACGCTTATCTTTCGCCAATGAGAGAAAAATATAATCATTACATAGAACATTCAGAAGAAATAGAAAAGATTTTAGAAAGCGGTGCTAAAAGAGCGAGAAAACTTGCCAAACAGACAATAGAAAACGTCCGCACAAAGATTGGGAAGACGAATTAACAGAAAATTTCTATGAATAAAAAGGGTTTTCGGTTTTTATGTCGAATAAATATATTGACGCACCAAAAATTTTGTTAATTTTTAAAATAATTGAGCGAACATAAACAAAAAGAGGAAAATTTGCAGAATAAGGGATTTCCTAGCGAGTGGCTAAGTGAATTAAAATCCAAAAATGAGATTGTTCAGACAATTTCATCTTACATACCTATTGTGAAGAAGGGGAGCACATATTGGGCTCGCTGTCCTTTTCATCACGAAAAAACACCTTCTCTTGCTATAAATGAAAATGGGCAATATTATCATTGTTTTGGTTGTGGCGAAAGCGGAGATGTTATAACTTTTGTAGAAAAAATGGAGTCAATTACGCCAGGCGAAGCAATAAAAAGATTGGCTGAAAAGGCGGGCATGGAAATGCCAGTGCTTGAAGACGGCGAAAAGCTTACACGAAGAAAAAAAGAGAAAGATGAAGTGATTAAAGCTTTAAATTTAGCAAAAAAACATTATGAAAGCAATCTTTATCAACCCTCTGCAAAACAAGCTCAAGAATATGTAAGGCAAAGAAACTTTAAGAAAAGTGACCTTGAAAAATTTCATATTGGATATTCCAACGGGAACGAAATAATAAAATATCTCGAAAGCGAAGGCATTAGCAAAGATATAATGCTTAAAGCAGGGATCATAGGCGAGATGGATGGAAAGGTTTATGATCATATTTCAAATAGATTGGCTTTTCCTATACTAAATTCATTTGGCGACTGCATTGGATTTAGTGGAAGAATTTTAGAAAAAAGCGATTTTAAAGCAAAATACAAAAACACTGCACAAACAATTGTCTATGACAAAGGCTCATCCGTTTACGGAATTCACTTACTTAAAGACGCGAAGAGAAGTGGACTTCTTAAAGAGATTGTATTAGTTGAAGGGCAGATTGATGTCATAATGATGCACTCCTTTGGATTTGCCACCGCTGTTGCATCCTTGGGAACTGCCTTTACGGAAAAACATGCTGTTGAGTTGAAAAGATTTTGTGACGACCTTGTACTTTTATTTGATGGAGATGGTGCTGGAGAAAAGGCAACGCTACGTGCAATAGAATTGTTAAAACCATTTAACTTTAATCTTAAAGTTGGCAGACTACCACAGGGCTCTGACCCGGATGAGTTTTTGAAGGGAAATGGGGCAGATGCTATGGAAAAAATAATAGCAGGAGCAAAAACGCCAATAGAGTACCAATTAGATTTACTAAAAGAGAAAAATGATTTGTCAAAAACTGAAGAAAAGGCAAACTATCTTAAAAAAGCACTCGAACTAGTTTCTCCATTAGGAACTATGAGCGAAAGGGAAGTTTATTTAAAAATAATAAGCGAAACTGCCGGCGTTCCATTAGATATATTGCGTAGAGATGCGAAGTATTTTGGAGAAGATCGAGGAGCAAAAGAAGAAAAAAAGGTTTTAATTAGTACAGAAGATGTCAATATTAAGGCTATAAAGTATGTTTTGATGGCATTTGTAAGACAAAAATGGTTTGCAAAGCTAGATTTTGATATAAAAGAATATCTTGTAAATCCATTATTTAGAAATATACTAATCGCATTTGAAAAAGAAAATAAAGATCAACCAAATCAAGATATGATAAATTCATTATTGCAAAATCTTGAAGAAGAAGAGAGAAAATTCCTAACAGAAACGCTTAATGCAGACTATCCAGCCGATACGAAGGAATATTTTGATGAATGCGTTTGGAAACTTGTTGAAAACGATTTAAAAATGAAGCAACAAATATTAAATGAGCAATATAAAGACGCAGAAACTTACGAAGAACGTTCTGAAATAAGAAACAAACTGAGCGAAATTATAAAGAAATTAACCACTAAAAATGTTTAACAAAAGAAAAGGTAGGAGAAATAATGGACGAGAAATTTATAATTGAATTGAATAGATTTTTAGATGTTGGTAGAAAGAAAGGCATGGTCAATGAGGAAGATATATATTTCCGTCTTCTTAAACATGATGCAAGCAAAGATGAAATCAATGAGTTTATTGATGCCATCGAAAAAAATGGCATTAGAGTCATTCGAACAAACGAAGATGAAGATTTAACAAAAGAAAACATTGAAGACATAATTGTTCAAGTAAATGTTGACGACCCTGTAAAAATGTACCTAAAAGATATCGGGAAAGTTCCTCTTTTAACGGGAGATGAAGAGATTGAATTAGCAAAAAAAATGATTAATGGTGATAAAATTGCTAAAGCAAAACTTTCAGAAGCAAACCTTAGGCTTGTTGTAAGCATTGCAAAAAGATATGTTTCTCGTTCAAATATGCAATTTCTTGATCTTATCCAAGAAGGCAACATTGGATTGCTTAAAGCGGTAGAAAAATTTGACCATACAAAAGGATTTAGGTTTTCCACCTATGCGACTTGGTGGATTAGGCAATCAATTACGAGAGCAATTGCTGACCAAGCGCGCACAATTCGTGTTCCTGTTCACATGGTTGAAACTATAAATAAATTAACCAGAGCAACAAGAACTTTAATACAGAAACTTGGCAGAGATCCCACAACAGAAGAAATCGCAAATGCAATGGGATTAACCGAAGAAAGGGTTTCTGAAATCCAAAGAATAGCACAAGATCCAATTTCTCTTGAAACAACAATTGGGGACGAGGAAGATAGTAAAATAAGTGATTTTATTGAAGATGAAACAGCGCAATCACCAATTGAATCAGTTACGCAAACATTATTGAGAGAACAATTGCTTTCAGTTATTGAAACACTCACGCCAAGAGAACAAAAAGTTATTAGAATGAGATATGGTTTGGACAACTCTCATCCTCGCACTCTTGAGGAAGTTGGCAAGGAGTTTAACGTCACTCGTGAGCGTATTCGTCAAATTGAAGCGAAGGCTCTTCGTAAACTTCGTCATCCAAATCGTTCAAAAAAACTTTCCGATTTTAGAGAGTAATAATTGACTTTAATATCACAACAATGTACGATAAAGTAATAATTTATAAATTTAGGAGAAAATATGGATTTTAGTAAAATACTAGCATATCAAAAGAAAGATGGCGAGTTGTTTAGAATAGAGAAAGAATTAAATCAAAGCCAGAGCAAGAAAACTTACAATGAGATGATAAATATTGTTAAAAAAGCGCAAGAGAAATCAAGTATTCTTGAAAGCAGGGCGGAAGGTTTAGAAAAAGATTATCAATCCATTAAAAATGCTTACGACAACAATATTGAACAAATGAGCAAATTTATTTCAAAAGACTTAGATAAGGTTTCCGAAAAGGATTTGGAAAGCATAATAAATGTAACAAATTCAATTTTAAATAATCTTAATATTTTAGAAAAAAGACTCTTTTCAGAAGCAGAGAACTTAAATGTCACTTTAAATGAATTTGAAAACGCTAAAAAGACTTATGGCGGGGCAAGGGCAAAATATTCTGAGAACAGAAAGATTTATGAAGAAGAATTAAAGGTGAGAACTCCACAAATTGAAGCAATAAAAGCAGAATTAGCAAGTTTAGAAAAGGACATTGAGCCTAAATTATTAGCAAAATACAAACAATTAAGATCAGACAGAATTCATCCAGCATTTGTTTCTCTTTCAGATAAATCTTGTGGCGGTTGCAGGATGCAGTTGTCTGCTGCCGAAGTGGAAAAAGTAAAAGCAAATGGCTATATGGAATGCGACAATTGCCACAGAATTATATTTGATTAGTTAATCTTTAATGTAAAGAGTTTTACCTAATTCAGAAGCGATTATAGATGCAATTTG
>CAYJAO010000021.1:0-8327 GCA_964368355.1 uncultured Lachnospiraceae bacterium
AACACGGAGTGTAAAGGCTTTTGAAGATGGTATAGGCATAGATAAGTTAGTTGAAATTTTAGATGATTTTTCAAAAACTCATAAAATTGATATTGTATTTACATATGGAACAAAAAGAGGCGTTAATGGAAAAGGTTGAAGCAACAAATTTTATTGAAGAAATAATCAATCAAGACATTAAGGAAGGAAAAGTTTCCTATATTCAAACTCGTCATCCACCAGAACCAAGTGGCTATTTACACATAGGACATGTTAGAAATATCGTTTTAAACTATGGTATTGCTAAAAAGTATGGCGGTGTTTGTAATTTACGTTATGATGATACAAATCCAACAAAAGAGAGCCAGGAATTTGTCGATGGAATCCAAGGCGATGTTGAATGGCTTGGGTATCACTGGAACGAAATCCATTATGCAACTGATTATTTTCAACAAAACTACGAGCATGCTGTAAAACTCATCAAAGAAGGGAAGGCGTTTGTTTGCGATTTGTCTCCAGAAGAACTTTCTAAAACCCGTGGGACATTAACCGAACCGGGCATCGAAAGCCCTTACAAGAACAGAAGCATTAAAGAGAACCTTGAACTTTTTGAAAAAATGAAAAACGGAGAATTTCCCGCAGGCTCACATTGTCTGCGTGCTAAAATAGACATGAAAAGCCCAAATATGAATATGAGAGATCCAGTTATTTATCGCATTCAGTACAATCATCACCAAAGAATAGGAGATACATGGAAAATTTATCCCTCCTACGACTTTTCGCATCCACTTGATGATGCTCTTGAAGGCGTCACACACTCTATTTGTGGTCCAGAATTTGAAGACCATAGACCATTATACAACTGGGTTGTAGAAAATTGCGGAACAAAAAACAAACCAAGGCAGATAGAGTATGCAAATTTGTATATTAAGGGAGCAATTTTAGGCAAAAGATTTATTAAAAAACTTGTACAAGATGGAAGCGTTATAGGATTTGATGACCCAAGACTTTATTCCCTTCGAGGGTTGCGTAGGCGCGGTGTCTTGCCAGAGAGTTTGAAAGAATTTGTTGTAAACGCTGGAATTACAAAGAGCAATGCGCTAATTGACCCAGCATTCCTTAATCACTTTATTAGGGACTCATTGAACAATGTTTCTAGACGTGTCATGGCAGTGTTAGATCCTGTCGAATTGGAAATAACAAATTATCCAGAAAATAAGGAAGAAGAAATTTTATTAGAAGATTATCCACAGAGAGAAGAGAATAAGGGCGAAAGAAAATATTTCTTTGCAAAGAACGTCTTAGTTGAAAGAGAAGATTTTATAACAGAACCAAATCCAAAATTTTACAGACTTTATGTTGGCGCTGAAGTTAGATTAAAGGGCGCATATATCGTAAAGTGTACGGGATTTGAACAAGATAAAAATGGGAAAGTGACAAAAATTCTATGCGAGTACGATCCTGAAACAAAATCAGGAAGCGATTGTATTAAAAAAGTTAAAGGCACAATTCATTGGGTTAACCCTAACCATAGCGAAAGGGTTGAAGTCAGACTTTTTGAAAATTTAATTGACGAAGACTATGCGGAAGAAGTTGAAGGACAAGAGCATGCTGTTGATGGCTACAAAATAAATCCTAACAGCTATAAAATTCTCGAAAACTGTTATATTGAAAGCGGACTAAATGTAAATTTTGAAGAGCGCTATCAATTTATTCGAAACGGTTATTTCTGTTTAGATAAAGATAGTACAGAAAATAAAAAGGTCTTTAACCGAACGATTATGCTAAAAGAAACAAAAAAAATCTAGGAGTGAAATGAAAATACGTATTTGGGAAATGATTGTATTTACTGTTCTTATTGTTTTGGCAATAACTTTTTCTTCGCTTAACGACATTTGGGGCGGGTTTATGTATTTTTCATCATCAATATTTTTAATATTTATGGGATTTTTTATAAACAATCGTATTTATTATTTAAAAAGTAAAAAAGAGCAATATGATGAAGGATTGGAAACTTACTTTGTTGAGTTATACAATAATGGGCTCATAACCGTGGAACAATTTGAAACGGCAGACGAGAGAATTGTTAGAGGATATTATAAAGATTACAGAAGATTAAAAGGGATCACCATCTCTTTGATGGTTGCATTCGGGCTAGTTTTAATTTCAATCGCGCTCGTGTTATTTAATATCTGGTAAAAACAATAAAAATTAGGTTTTTAGTAAAAACATCGGGACAATAAATCTAAATAAATAAATTTTTCAAGATATTAAAATAGAATAAATAAAACAAATATCAACAAACTAACAGTATGAAAATTTTAAAAAAATTTAGTACTGTTTTTTGTTTGTTATTTTTGTGTATGGCTTGTTTGGCCATGGGTGGCTGTCAAATATATACAGGCGTTGAAGGGGCTCCCGATGTGAATATTAATATGACGCCAAGAAAAATTTCCACAGAGAATGCGAATACTTTTGAACAGATTGTTGAGACTGTAATTCCTGCTGTTGTTGGTATAAGTGCTGTTTATGGAGATGTTGAAAGCGTTGGAAGTGGGGTTGCTGTAGCAAATGGAGGGTATGTTTTAACTAATAATCACGTTGTGGCTGATGCAAATTCAATCACCGTGTATTATGCGAATAAAACAAGTGGGAGGGCTTCTTTAATTTGGAGCGATCCCGCTATGGATTTGGCGGTTGTTAAGACAAGTGTAAATATACCATATTTAACAACGGGGGATTCAACTTCTTTAAAAGTTGGAGAAAACATCATCGCGATTGGAACGCCGTTAACGCTACAATTTAAGCATACTGTGACGCATGGAATTATATCAGCGCTTGATAGGACAATAGAAATAGACAATGAGGACAACACAACCAGTTATTTGCAAAACTTAATTCAACATGACTCAAGCATTAATCCGGGGAATAGCGGTGGGCCATTAATTGATGATAATGGAAATGTCATAGGGATAAACACATTGAAAGTTAGCGAAGCGGAGGGAATAGGCTTTGCAATTCCAATTGAAGTTGCAATTCCAGTTGTAAATCAAATATTAAAAAATGGCACCTATGAAACTCCTTATTTAGGCATGTTTGGCTTTGATTCTGAAATAGCAGCGTTTTATGGCAGAACATTAGAAAAAGATGGAGTGTATATAGTCAACATAGATTCCAATGGGACAATAGGTAAATCTGGTTTACAGGAAGGGGATATCATTACAAAAGTTGGGGATGCAAAGATAAAAACCATGCTTGATTTAAGAACTCAACTTTATTATTACAACGTTGGAGATAGCATAACGATAACGTATTTAAGAGATGGTGGGGAAAGAATTGCAAATTTAAGTTTAACAAGCAGACCTTAATTAATGAAACGGTAAAAAACAGATGCGCGGGCATCTGTTTTTTTATGTACTATAGCGTTTTATTATCTATTGCCACATGGTGAGTTGCAGCAGCAGCATAAGAGTAAGATCCAGATTAAGCAATCACAACCGCCGCCAAATCCTTCACGATCACCGCAACCGCAGCAGCTTAAAAGCAAGAGGATAATTATAAGCGTGCAGCAATCACAGCCACTTCCGCCCATTCCACCAAATCCATTGAAAAAATTCATACCGTACCTCCTATTAAAATTTTCATATGTATTATTTTATCTTTTGTACTTTAAGGCTTTTTCTTTTGTCCTTACTTCATACTACTCATGAATTATTTAAAATGTTACAGAGTTCGCATAAAAAGATTTCTTAATAAATATATTTAAAGTAAGCAAAGATTGATTTCGACAAATTTTGCCTTAATCTTTCTAAAATCAACAGATTATACCTTTGCGCATTTTTTTGCATTTGGTATGGTAAAAGTGAGGAGAGGATGCCATTCTATGTTATCAAATCAAGGACTTTAAAGATCTGTTTAATTGTCATAATAGTTTCAATTTTATTAGCTGTCAGTATTGATGGTGTAAGTGCTGCGCAGGTATATTTTGGATATCCAAACAGAAAAGTTCCAGTGTACTATGTCCAAACCGAAGAGAAGCGAGTTGCAATAAGTTTCGATGCGGCGTGGGGAGCGGATAAAACAGAAAATATTATGGAAATTTGCAAGGAATATGGAGTAGATGCAACCTTCTTCCTCGTTGGGTTTTGGACAGACAAATATGCCGACATAGTAAAAAAGATTGACGAAAACGGATTTGAAATAGGAACCCACTCAAATACGCATCCAGATATGACAAATCTTGACAAGGCCAGCATGAAAGCCGAACTTGAAGCCTCGATAAAACTCATCACAGATATTACTGGCAAAGATGTCAAATTATTTCGCGCACCCTATGGTGCATATAACAACACTCTGTTAGATACGGCAAGCGAACTGGGGCTAACTACTATTCAATGGGATGTAGACACGCTTGATTGGAAAGGATTATCTGGGGAAGAGATTTGTACTCGAGTAATGAATAATGTTAGAAACGGGACAATCATATTATGCCACAACAATTCCGACCACATTTTAGACGCCTTGCCAATGGTATTAGATAGATTGCAAAAACAAGGCTATACAGTTGGAGCGGTTGGAGAGTTGGTATATGAAGAAAATTACGAGATTGACAGAAATGGCATGCAAAAACTTCTGTAAAAATAAATAAAGGTGCCAAGGGCACATAGGAGAAGAGAATGAACTACGAAATGATGAACAATAACAAAGTTTTTTTATCAGGGAAGGTGGAAACAGAGCCTGAATTTAGCCACGAAACATTTGGCGAAGCGTTTTACGAGATACAACTTTCAATTGCAAGGCTTTCTGACCATGCCGATTTAATACCAATTACCGTTTCGGAGAAATTGCTAGTAAAAGACGCGTTTAAAGTTGGGAGCAAAATTGCTGTTAAAGGGCAATTTCGCTCATACAATAAAATTGTAGACGGAACAAGCAAGCTTGTTCTAACGGTATTCGTGCGAGAATTGATTGAAACAGACGATTCCATGAATCCCAATATAATAGAAATAGTTGGGTATGTATGCAAGCCGCCAATTTATAGAACAACTCCATTTAAGCGAGAAATTTGTGATATATTAGTTGCGGTAAATAGGGCATATAACAAATCCGATTATCTTCCATGTATTGCTTGGGGAAGAAATGCAAAATATATAAAAGATGTGGAAGTTGGCACACAGATTTCAATAGTCGGGAGAATTCAAAGCCGTGAATATCAAAAGAAGATCAATGATGAGGAATTTCAAATCAGAATTGCTTATGAAATCTCTGTGAACAAAATTCAGATTTCTGGGCAAGAAGAACTTGAAGAAGTAGACGATATAGACACCATTTAGAGCCATTAGGCTGTTTTGACTTTATTATTTACAAAATATTCGTTTTTAGTTCTTTTTTCAATCAAAAAAAGATAAAAAGTAATAGTAAAAATTGTGTAAAATTGCAAATGATTGCCAATTTTTATTTGGGAATAAGATATTTTATGCTATATTGAATGTGTAACTAAAGTTACAAAACTAAAAGAGAGAAAAAATATGAAAAAGTTTTTAAAAGGTATGGTGATGGTCCTAGCACTTGTATTGGTTGTGACGCCATGCGCTGTCTTGTTCGCGGGTTGCGCGGTAGAGGAGTACATAAGTGAAGATATCTTGATTTACACAACAAACTTGGAATATGATGATTATGCAACAGATGAAGATTATCAACTTGTAGAAGAAGTCAAAGAAGAGGGCGTGACGATTGGTAGAATATATAGAGAATTAAATACCGAAAACACATCACAGAAACGAAAAGTAGTTATTGTGGATGGCGATACCCTTGAATGCTATGAAATTATCTATTATAAAGAAGGGCCTTCCGAAATCAACACTACAATAAAAGTTGTTTTTTCATATGAGAAATATAATAATATGTACATAAATTATTATACCAATCAAGAGAATTATTACTGCACCGTCATCGAAATTAAAGACGGAAAGCTTATAGGAATGATGACTTTAGATGTTTCAACTATGGAAGAGGCAAAAGCAGAAGTAGATGCTTATAAAGAAAGCGGGAAATCCTTTGTTGTTTATTTCAAAAGAAACCATTTAAGTTTTTAGCAGGTGATTAAACTAAAAAGCATACCAGAAACTCACGGTATGTTTTTTTTGTTGCCAATTTTATTGTTTTTTTTGCTTTTTTGTGGTAAATTAATTAAGTAATTAAAAGGGCAATAAAATGAATAAATCGTATGACTCAAAAGATATTGTGGTTCTTGAAGGACTGGATGCTGTTAGACTTAGACCTGGTATGTATATCGGGACGACCGGCTCTAAAGGATTGCATCATATCCTATGGGAAATAGTAGATAATGGTATTGATGAAATAACGAATGGTTTTGGTAATAAAATTTCAATTACACTACATAAGGATGGCAGTGCTAGCGTTGAAGATAACGGGCGTGGCGTTCCTGTAGACTTGCATCCAACTTTGAAAGTTTCAGGTGTCGAAGTTGTTTTTACACAACTACATGCTGGTGGCAAATTTAATAATGATAACTATGGCTACTCAGGTGGTTTACACGGTGTTGGCGCATCTGTCACAAATGCCTTAAGTGAATGGACAAAAGTTACTGTTTGCAAAAACAAGAAAAAGTATTATATGGAATTTGCTTCCATCATGGGTGAAAACGGGAAGATGAAAAGCGGTCACCCGGTTTCCCCATTGCAAGAAATTGGCGATACGACTAAAACCGGAACAAAAATTACATTTATGCCAGACAAACGAGTCTTTGAAAGCATTAATTTCAGCGCAGAGACAATTTCAAAAAGACTAAAAGAATTAGCATTCTTAAATCGTGGAATTTACATTGAGTTTGTTGATGAAAGGACAAGCCAAAAACAGGTTTTTGCCTATGAAGGTGGATTGAAGGATTTTGCCATATACTTGAACGAAAATAAAACCCCACTTTATAAAGAACCTGTATTTATTTTTGGAGAAAGCAAATTAGTAAAACTTGAGTTGGCAATGCAGCACACAGATAGCTATACAGAGAATACATTCTCGTATGTGAATAATATTCCAACAACCGAGGGTGGAACTCATGAAACAGGACTTAAATCAGCAATCACTAGACTGATGAACGACCTTGCAAGATTACAAGGCTGGCTGAAAGAAAAAGAACAAAATTTAATTGGCGAAGATTTTAGAGAAGGTATCACGGCAATCCTTTCAATAAAGATGCGAGATATTCAATTCGAAGGGCAAACCAAAACAAAATTAGGGAATCCAGAAATCAAGCCAGAAGTTGAAAATATTGTTTATAACGAGTTAACAAAATTCTTTGAGCAAAAAGATAACATGGCTATTGCTGAGATAATTTTTAACAAAGCAAAAAGTGCAGCAAAAGTTAGAGAGGCGCAAAGAAAAGCTAAAGATTTGGCTCGTCAAAAAAATAGCGTTGATAAATATAACTTAGTTGGTAAATTATCTGCCTGCACAAGCAGAAAGCCCGAAATTAGCGAATTATTTATCGTTGAGGGTGATTCTGCTGGTGGAAGTGCTAAACAGGGCAGAGACCGTGCTTTTCAAGCCATTTTGCCACTTAAAGGAAAACCTTTGAACGCAGAGAAAAAACGTATTGACCAAGTGCTTGCAAATGAAGAAATTAGAACAATAATAAGCGCTTTGGAGACGGGTGTAGGCGAAGATTTTAATATTGATAATCTCAGATATAAAAAGGTCATTATCTTATCCGATGCCGATCAAGATGGTGCACATATTAGAGCAATTTTGTTGACGTTTTTCTTCCGCTATATGCGTGGGCTTATCATGAATGGAGACGTCTATATTGGCTTGCCACCACTATACAAGGTATATAAAAAAGATCAATTAGAATATGTTTATTCTGATGAAGAGTTGCCAGAAGCAATTGAGAGAGTTGGCAAGGGCTATCAAATTCAACGATACAAAGGGCTTGGGGAAATGAACCCAGAGCAACTTTGGGAAACAACGATGGATCCATCAAAGCGTACAATGATTAGGGTCACAATTGAAGATGCAGCTGAAGCAGAGAAAATGATTACAACCCTTATGGGGGATAATATTGAAGCCAGAAAGGCATATATTTCTGAATATGCTGACTTTGACAGAAAGGACAACTTTATTGACCAGGTTGCTGATTAATTAATCAATAAATTTTATAAAAAACACAACCTTTGCGTTGTGCTTTTTATATAAAGTTTTATGTTCCATATTATTTAATTTTTAATAAAATAAATTTACTAAAAAATGCGAAAAAATAAAATCTTTTATATAATAAATTTCGTTAAATTTATGAAAATAGTTGACAAATTGCTTTATGGGTGGTATAT
>CAYJAO010000022.1:0-7860 GCA_964368355.1 uncultured Lachnospiraceae bacterium
GTTTAATATTATTTATGGAGAAATGAGATGGGATTTTTTGATAAATTACTTAAAGCTATTGGATTTGAAGACGAAAATGAAGAGACTATAGAAAAACCTGTAAAAGAAAATAAGAAAAAAGAAAAAGCACCAGAACTTACTGCAAAGTTTGATTTGAGAAATCAAATTAAAGAAGAAAAAGCGTCTTTCAAACCAAATACACAAGAAGAAGTTGAAAAAATAATAGAAGAATATTTGACTGGTAAAGAAATAGAAGTAGATTTGTCTGCATTTATCTTAGAAGATAGAATGAGGGCGTTGGATTTTGTTTCTGGTGCAGTATTTGTTTTAAAAGGCAAAATTGAAAAATTGGAAGATGGAAAATACCTATTAAAAAGAAAATAAGGAAAAATGAAGAATAAAAAGAAGGCTATTTCAATATTGATATGGGCGGCGGTAATACTTGGCGTTTTAATTATTGATTTAATCATAAAACATTTTATAGTCGGCATCAATCAAGAAGCGATCTCGGGGTTTTTTAGTTTTGTGTATACCGAAAACACTGGTGCCGCATGGAGTATTTTTGCGGGAAGCACTTGGGCATTGATCTTAATTTCTACCATTGCTATTGTTTTGATTAGTGTTTATTGTTTATTTTCAAAGAGCACAAATAAATTTTTTCATATTTCATTGGCATTGATTGTTGGTGGGGCATTGGGCAATTTATTCGATAGAATAGTCTTTGGCTACGTTAGAGATTTTATAAAGTTGGATTTTATGAATTTTCCAATATTTAATATTGCAGATTGTGCCTTGACGATTGGCGTGATTTGTTTGATTATCTACTATATTATTGAGTTGGTAAAAGAGTCTAAGAAAAAAGAAACAAAATGGAAGAAATAACTATTAAAGAAAATAATGTTGGGAAAAGATTGGACCAGTTTTTACAAGAAACTTATCCTGAATTTTCTCGTTCACACATTCAAAATGCTATTTCAAAAGCAACAATTGTATTAGAAAGAAATGGCAAGATACTTTTAAAAAATGGTGAGAAATTAAAAAGTGGCGACAAAATCATAATAAATATTACTCAGCCTAAACAAATTGATATACAGCCACAGAACATGAATATAGATATCGTTTATGAAGATGCTGATTTGGCGGTCATAAACAAACCACAAGGGCTCGTTGTTCATCCTTGCACTTCCTGCCCAAGCGGGACATTGGTCAACGGTCTTTTATATCAAATAAAGAACCTAAGTGGCATTAATGGAGAAATTCGTCCAGGGATCGTCCATAGGATAGATAAGGATACTTGCGGGCTTTTACTCGTGGCAAAGAATGATAAAGCACATGTTGAACTGTCGAAGCAAATTTCAAATAAGACTTGTTCAAGGAAATACCTTGCTTTAATAGAGGGGACATTCAAAGAACAAGAGGGGAAAATTCAAACATTAATTGGAAGAGATAAAAAAGACAGAAAGAAAATGGCTGTCGTGCAAGAGAATGGAAGAGTTGCAATAACAGAGTATAAAACAGTTGAGTATTTTGATAAATATTCGCTGGTAGAATTCTCTTTAAAAACGGGGAGAACTCATCAAATACGCGTACACGCAAAATATCTTAATCATTCAATTGTTGGAGATATCACTTATGGTGGGGCTGAAAAATTTGGGCTAAAGGGACAGTTTTTGTGTGCTTACAAAATCTCGTTCATTCATCCAACCACCCTGAAACCAATGGAATTTGAAATCAAATTGCCTGATAATTTTAATAAAATTTTAGATTTGCTTAGAAAATGATTTTATTCACAATAATTAACAACGTTTTTTGTTTTCAAAAATCACTACAAGGATTATTGTAAAATAAATCCTTTTATTGTATACTTAAATGTAAATTATAAAATTTGCAAAACGAGATGCGATTTTTTAAATTTATGTTAAACTGAAAAAGTGTTTAAATCCTAAAAGGTGCTGTATATTTAATGAAAGAAGAAATAGCGATACAAACGGAAATGCCAGAAGAGGAAAGTTATAGGGTTTGCTTGGACAATTTTGAAGGTCCCCTGGATTTATTATTGCATTTAATCAAAGAAGCCAAGATGGATATCGCAGAAATTAGGTTATCTGAAATCACTGAACAATATTTGCTATACATAGAAAATTTAGATGGACTTGATATGGATAAGGCAAGCGAGTTTATTGAAATGGCTGCTACTTTGCTTGAAATAAAGAGTAAAAAACTACTTCCAAGATTGGACGATTTTGTACCAGAAGAGGAAGATAGTGAGCAAAAGCTATTAAGGCAGATTGAAGAATATAAACTTTTTAAAGAGGCTAGTGAAAACTTAAAGCAAATTGAAAATATAAATCGTATGTATAAAGAGCCCGAGCCAAGTGCAAACAAGTGCAAGATTATTTTGAAAGATATGGTGCTCGATGGCTTACTAGATGCTTTTACAAGTTTGTTGCACAAAACGCAAATTGAAACAAAAGCAATGGAACCTAAAAATATCGTAAAAGATAGATTTACTGTCGCGGAGAAGATTGCAGTTATTAAAGACGCTGTCATGATAAAAGGCAAAGTCAAATTCAAAGAGTTGATAGACGAAGATATTACACGAAGCGAGATTATAAATGTCTTTTTGGCTATTTTAGAACTGTTGAAACTGCAAACTATTTCTATTGCACAAAATGCGCTTTTTGGTGAAATAGAAATAACTCAATATCAAGAAAAGGAAGCGGAATAGCATGAGTGATTTGTTTATTGAAAAAAACTTAGAAGATATAATATATAGTATTTTGTTTGTCGCTGGCGAAGGTGTCGACATGAGTTTTATTGCTGAAAAATTAGAGGTCGATGTTAAGAAGGTTAAAAAATCAGTTGATAAGTTGGAGGAAAGGCTTTCTGGCGAAAGTGGAGTGCATTTAATAAGATTTAACAATAAAATTCAACTCGCTTCAAATCCAGATGACGCTGAGTATATTTCAACAGTTTTGAATCCAATAAGAGAAAAAACGCTTACTCGCGCAACGCTAGAAACATTGGCTATTATTGCATATAAACAACCTATTACTCGTTTAGAGATAGAAGAAGTCAGAGGTGTCAATAGCGATTATACCGTTCAAGCATTGCTTGATCATAAAATGATTGAAGTAATTGGTAAAAAAGATGCTGTTGGGAGGCCATTGCTTTTTGGTACAACAGAAGAATTTTTAAAGCGTTTTGGATTAAGTGGCATATCTCAATTGCCAAATAATGAAGAGCTCATGGATAGAATAAAAACAATATACGATGACGGAGTTGCATCTGATTCACTATTTGATAATTATGAAATTCAATCAGAAGAAGAGAAATTTGAAAAGAGAGAAGAGGACAGAGAAGAATTAAAAATTGAAGATATTGATGATAAAATTAAGAAAGCGATGGAAAATGTAAACTTTAAAATTCCAGATAAAGAAGAAATTCCAGATTTTTTAAAAAATGAAGATATTGATATAGTCGGTTAGTATAAAAATGATAGAAATACAAAAGTACAGAGCATTCTGTGTTTTTGAGTATTAAAAAAGAACCAGCGAAAATTGGTTCTTTAATTTTATGATAATTTATTTCTTTTCTGTTTTTCCCAAGAAAATTATACCCGTTAAGGAAGGGCCTGTATGAGAACAAATAACTGGACCAACTGGACCCGTAATTAGGTTCGTAACCCCGAAACGCTCTTCTAAGAGTGTTCTTAATTCTACCATATTTGCGGGGTCTCCAGCAAATGTTAGGAATGGTGGAACAGGGCTTTCCTGATCGTGATTTCTAGCATATATATCAATTAACGCCCTAATCGCTTTCTTTGACCCCATAATTTTTTCCGTCACTTCAAGTTCACCCTTAGCATTAAATCTAAGTATTGGTCTAAGTTGTATAACTTTTGCCATCATTGCTTGCGCACCACTAATTCTACCGCCGCGTTTTAAAGTTTCAAGATCGCTTAAAAAGAAATGCACTCTTAGCCTTTTTGTTGCATTTTCCAAAATTGGCAGAATTTCTTCCATTGTTTTTCCTTCATCTCTCAATTTTATAGCATAAGACAATATAAAGTTTTGTCCTTGCGTTGCGGAAAGGCTGTCTACTACATGCACTTTATGCTTTGATGTTTCGTTTATTTCATTTGCGACCTGCTTTGTTAATTCGCAAGTGCCACTTAACCCAGAGGAAAGGCAAATATGTACGATATCTTTTTTGTATTTATCTATCAATCCTTCAAAATACTCTTTCAAATGAAAAGGATTTAATCCCGTGGTCGAATAAACTTTCCCTTTTTTCATTTCATCGTAGAAGAATTTATATTCTTCACTACTATTAAAATGATCTTCGTAGATTTCTCCATCACAAATATAACACATAGGAATATACTCAATCCTGTTTCTTTTTAAACTGCTTTTTAATTCATCACAGCAAGAATCTGTCGATAAAATAAATTTTTCCAAATCACACCTCTTATACAAGCATATCAAAATATTTTTGACATTCAAAGCAAAAAAGTAAGAGTTTAGAAAAAATTTATTTGGGCATACTAATTGCTGGAGGATTTATGGTGGATTTTGAAAAGTCAGAAACGAAAAAAAATTTAGCACGAGTATTCGCTGGAGAGTGCCAAGATGGGGCACGTTATCAGTTCTTAGCACAGCAGGCAAAAACAGATAATTTGAATTATATGATGAATTTGTTGAAGACGTTAGCGAAGAATGAAATGGCGCACGCTAAGGTGTTCTACGATTATATTTTGAAATATGGGAAATGTGTAAAAAATATAGAGATAACTGCCGGATATCCATTTACGCCTTATGAATTAGACCCCGGGTTAAAATTGGCGGCGGATGCAGAATTCTCTCAGTTTGATAATATCTATCCAGCTTTTGCAAAAATTGCGAGAGATGAAGGCTACAATGATGTGGCGGAAAGTTTATTGATGATTGCAACGGTTGAGGATTGCCATAGCAAGCAACTTATAGAACTTTATACGAAACTAAAAAATAAAAAAATGTATAAATCTCCACAAGCAACAAAATGGAAATGCTCAAAGTGCGGTTACGAAGAAACGGCAAGACAACCCAAAGATCCATGCCCGCTCTGTAAGTACGATATTGGCTATACAATCATACAATTATCTGATGAATAACAGGCGAAAGCCTGTTTTTGTTTTTTATTGTCTTGGCCAGCCTTAATCAATGTTTTAACCCTCGCTACCAATGTGAATTATTGGCAATATTTTTTATTTGGTCATTATAAAACTCTTCAATAATTCTAAACTTTTATTTTTTAATTAAATTTATTTGTTATTTATTTTGTTTTAGTTTATCATATAGATAAATATGAAAAGATAATAATGCGGGAGGAAAGTGTGGGTAAATTTGAAACAATAAGCTCAGAGGGCGTAAAAACTTATACTTTATTTTCAAAAAATAGTTTTAAAAGCGTTTTAGGATTAGATAAAGAAATTGCTGCATATAGTTTCTATCCAGAAGAGAGGGATTCCATTATAGAAATATATTTAGACGCTCCAAACAATCTTTTAGCGAGCGCTGGGATTATTTTATCTAAAGTTATAGAAAGCAATAAAGCATATTTTAGAATAGAACGAGAAGAATATCAGCCAAGCACAAGAAAGTCGCTACTCGCAAGAGAGAAAAAAGTCTTTATTCATCCAATTGGCATAAAAGATAGGGTTCGCGATCACTCGTTGTTTCTGATTGACGGCATCACATCTATGTTTACTACTAAGTTTCATATTGATTTTGAAAATATTTTAAAAACAGTTGAAGTAAAAATGGAAATAGAAACGAGAAGAAGTATTTTTAAAGTCTTTAGCGGGAAAGGTTTCAAAGGAGAGATGGATTTTGAAGAAGTTAGAATAAAAAATAATTCCACCCATAGAAAGGCAGAATTATATATGATGATGATAAAACAAACGTCTTCCAAAATGATTTTAGATGATTTTAATGATTTTACTGGGAGAATTGAGAAATATTGCAAGGAGGCTATCCCTATTAATGATAGCAAATACCAGATTGCTCAAAGACTCACAGAGGCTGTTACTAAGAAATAAAATTTTACTTGCAAAAACAAATTAAATAGAGTATATTACATAAAAGGAAATATTTTATGATAAAAATAGTTGTTGATTCTACCTGTGCCCCAAATGACAAATATATAAAAGAGAACGATATTTTTGTTAATCCTTTAAGAATTTTATTTGAAGACAAGGAATTCATTGAAAACGAGAGCCTTTATGATGAAATTTACTTAAAAATGGATACAACAAAAGAAATTCCAAAGACTAGCCAACCATCTTTGGAAAGTTATATTGATATTTACAACAATATAATAGACAATGGCGATGAAGCGATTGTGTATACTTTGTCACAAGTTTTGAGTGGCACATATAATTGTGCTTGCTTAGCAAAAAATAATTGTAAAGACCCTTCTAAAATTTATGTCGTTGACACTCAATCTATTGGGCAAACTTCAATAGGCTACGTTTATGAAACGATAGAAATGATTAAAAATGGCAAAACTATTGAAGAAATTATCTCATACATTGAGAAGCTTAGAAAGAATAGTGCGATTACTTTTATACCTGAAAGTTTTGAGAATCTTAAAAAGAATGGAAGAATAGGGAATCTTAAAGCAATTGTTGCTTCGCTATTAAACATTAAACCGGTGATCCTTTTTAAAGAAGGAGTTTTAAGCGATAAGAAGTCAATAGGCATGAATAAGGCTATTGTTGATATGGTAAAGCAGGTACCTATGAAATTGAAGAGGTTCTTTATAATTAAAGCGGGAATTCCTGATTACTTTGATAAGTTTAAAGAAAAGATAGAGCCATTGTTCAAAAATATTAAAATTGAATACGGTACAGTGTCACCCGTTGTTGGTGCTCATGTAGGAACATCAATCGGGCTTGCTTGGGTAGCAGAATAATAAAAAAGATGCAATTTGCATCTTTTTTAATTTTTAATGTTGTAGGTTAAAAATCTAATTCGATATTGTTATGATTATTGTATCTATAACCAAGTTTTTCTGCTTCATCTAAAGAAATCACATCTTTTGAAAAGATTGTATCTTTATTTGGCAAATCTTCTAATGTGCCAGCATCACGCTTTACATCTTCTTCTGTGTAAGGTTTAAACCATGGTCTTGATTCCCCTTTTTCTTCGAGTTCATATAACTCAAGTTCATAATCCATTTTACTCATATCCACTCCCTCTTCAAAATATATGTTACATTATTCCTTGAGGGTTGTCAACCCCTAATTTTAAAAATTTTTCATAAAAATATTATAAATTGCATACTTTCAAAAAAAATCAAAAAAATTAAAAAAGTTGCAAAAAACTGTTGACAAGGGTTTTTTATTGTGGTATATTTGCCTTGCTACGCTGATAAAGAAGTGCAAAAACGACTTTATAAAACGTAGTAAACTCCCTTTATTTTTTAGAGGGAAACGAACCTTGAAAACTGAATATATGGAAAGAAAAGGTAGATGTGTAAACATTATTAAAGGTTTTATAAATACCTTGTCAATTTCAAAAATACTTATTCAAAAATTTACGCAAAGTATAAAAAGTCAAGAATAGTTTATGAGTCACAAATCAAACTAACGATATTTACTTCCTATGAAGTTTATATACAAAAAACGTTAGAGTTTGATCCTGGCTCAGGACGAACGCTGGCGGCGTGCTTAAAACATGCAAGTCGAACGAAGTTTATGAGTAGCTTGCTACAAATAAACTTAGTGGCGGACGGGTGAGTAACACGTGAGCAACCTGCCTATCACAGGGGAATAACACTTAGAAATAGGTGCTAATACCGCATATGACCACAGACCGA
>CAYJAO010000023.1:0-7822 GCA_964368355.1 uncultured Lachnospiraceae bacterium
CACCCCCTCTTAGACGGGAACCGATATACTCGTAATCTTTTCAAATAATTCCTTTCTATTTTCAACTCTTGTTTCCCGCACATACTCTATCGTCCTCGCATCGAGTAAAGAATAAGGGACAGTTAAACAATAACTGCCCCCTATCTGTTCTCTGTTGTGAATTTCAAACGATTTTTTAGCCGTATTAAAGTATATTTGATAATTTTTATCAATTTCCTTTATGCGTGAATTTATAAAATAAATATCGTTATTGATTTCAACTAACATAATTTACCTTTTATGCTTCAGACCCAGCAGCACAATTACACTCAACGTTTACACTAAATGGATTTGTAACAGTTGTAGAAATACCACTAATTTTACCTTGAGCGTTTGGTTTATTGCAAATAAGATCAGCATATTTAACAAGAGTTGCAGAGTATGTGGCCTCATTAGCATTTTGTTTAATAACCTTTCCATCATCGCCTTCAAGCCATTTCCAGTCGCAAAGTTGATGAAGAGTGAACTCGTTCGTATTCAATAAATACATTTCATCATCCTTAACAAATCTGTCAGCGTACACAGGAACGCCATTGTATGTAATTGCTTGATATCCGCCAGCCAATTCCATAATGTCAATATTTCTTCTGAAATATGACAAGTATGTTTGATATGCCTTTCTAACTGCTCTAGAGCATGTTATAAAGTTAGCAGCAATCCCGCCCGTTTCTTCAAGACTATCTAATCCTGCTTGAATTGCTGCATCAGATATTTCTTTAGAAGTAGCTTCTGTATATGGAGACAACCAAGGATAACTTGCTTTTGTTAAACCATATAATGTAGCACCGCTGCCAAAAATTGCGCCTAATCCAGTAATTTCTAAGCCTTTAGAATTTTGAAGGAAAACCGTGTAGCCAGATGAGAAGCTCAAACCACTTGCTGTAGCATCAAGATAAAATTTATTGTTTGCTCTATCAACATAGGAAATCCTCTTTCCGCTTGAAGCATCCACTTTTGATGAACTATTGTAAGTATCGACAACCATTCCTTCAATTAAGTTCCTGACACTATCAACTGTGATTGCTCCAGTTGTGCTATCGAAAGCAGATACAGTTGCTAAAAGCCCTGTACCATCGCCGTATAACATACGGCCAAAGTTAAAGCTACTTGCTTTAACAAGTCCTTCCATTTCTGCGTTTAAAAGGTTAACGAAAGCCCCTGCACTATTAGCAGACGCTCTCATCGCCTTGTCGGAAATGGAAATTTTACCATAAAGGTTTTTTAAATCTGTGACAAATTGAACATATTGATTTTCAGCAGCAGTTGGCAAATTACCAGTTTCTGTACCGGCGCCAATACCACCATTAATCCCGTATGGAGCAAGTTTAATAATTTGTTTGCCCCAAACATCTGATGTAGATTGTTCTATTCTTCCTAAGAGTGGGTTTGCATTTGTGTTTAATTGGTTAGCAACGACTCCAAGGTAGACGTTTTTTAATGCATTACTTGCACTTGTAAGTGATACCATATTTTTCTCCTTATTTTTGATACAAAAATTAAAAAAGAAATTAATTTTTAAATAACTTTTCCACTAAAATTTTTGCATCGTTTAAATTTGCGGGCTTATTGCTTTTTGTCAATAAGCTCATACCACCTTTTATCCCTGATCCTATCACAGGTGGCGCTTGATGCTTTTGCAATTCAGTAAGATATGAACCTAAAACTTTTTTCTTTATATTCTCGTCAGAAAGAATATAGTTTTCCATAAAGTTTTCATCTTTAGCAATCTGTGCTGGAGTTCTATAATTTTTTGATAGTACTCTTGCCCACGCTATATCTAACATACTTTTACTTTTTTGCAATTCAGGATCTTCTAAAATCTCATTTGAGATTTCTCGCGAAAAACTTTTTGCCTTCTCGTTATGCGTCAAAAATTCTGCAACTTGAGAACGCCAATCATCACTTTCAAATGCCGGAGATGATTCTTTTGTTTCATCATTTTGTGAAGTTTCTATTTCACCTTTTTCGGCTGTTTGCTTTTGAATTTCGCTTAATTTTTGGCATTTTCTAGTGAATTCTGATTGAAGGTTGTTATAAGCCTTCAACAACTCATCCGCTGTAGAAAATTTCCCATAAAGGGAGCCGTCTTCAGATGATGTAGTGGCACCTATTTCTTTATCTTTTACAGTACTTTCTAATGCTTGCTCATCAATTGAGGGTTGTTCCCAGTTTTCTACTTTTTCTTCCATATTTTCTCCTAAACATTCTGTAATGAATTTTGTATTGACTTCATCTGCTTATGTTTTCTTATATGTTTTAAAATGCTTTCTGTGAGGTTTGGATTTTTTGCTTGTTTTTTCTCAAACTCATCAGTCAGCATAAGAGCAGTGTGCTCATTAACGTGAATATCGTGGTCATCAACTTCGAGTGGTTCCACCTTTTCGCCTTTGATAAATTTCAAGTTCTCGTTAGAGGCTTTTTTAAGATGTAATTCATTGATGTCCTGTGCATTTTCCCAAACACCAAATCCCAATAAATCCAAAGCTTTAACTCTCATCCTATTTGATAATTTACCATTTTCATCGTGCAACAATCCTGCATTGAGTAAATCAAAAACCATGCTTCTCTTTTGAGCAACCGTTTCGCCTATTTCATTGCCTGTTTCAAAAACAATATCATCACTTGAAATATCTGAAGAATTAAAGTAAAACACTTCAATTTCGCCGTTATCTCCAACTATTTTTGATAGGCGCGGAACTGTTGCAAATTGGCGATACAATCTCAAAACATGTTTTGCCATTAACTTTATCGCTTCTTTTACTCTATCCGAAGTTATGGAAAGCCTCGTATCGTCTTGCTCTGCCAACACTTGTAGAGCAACGCCCGACATGTTAGCATAATGTGCTGCGGAGTTCCTTAATAAATCTGAAACACCACTCACATAAGTGAACTCATTCAACAATGTTGCTTCCTCAGTAGCAAAATCCACTGGGACCCTACCAAATGACATAAAACTTGGAGGCGTAGAACCCTGTCTGTAGACCAAAACCTTACCAGGAGAAAGTCCTTCATCTTCAAGGTTATCGGTGTCTACTGAGCCGTCTTCGACCGTTAAAACACCCATCGACAACCTGTTCATAAATTCATGCTTACGATTTTTAATTGTGTTATAAGAACGTTGTAATGGAATTAATCTTTCAATTATGCTTGAGCCCCAAAAACATCCAGGGTGCTCAATACTCGTCTGCCTAATAAATGGGAAGCAACGTTCTCCGTCTTCTCCGTTTACATATGGTAATTCGGAAATATGTACAAGTTTGTCGCCTGCGATTATAATTAATCTTCCACTAGGGAATTCGATTGTTGGGCTTTCGTATTTTTCTATCACAATAGCGTAGTTATTTCTAACCCCATTTACAACTTTGCCAACATTCCCAAAATATCCGTACCCGCCAATGGATTGGACATTATCTAGCGAAAAGACATCTATATCTTTCCCTTCAACGTCAACACCCCAAATTTTCTTTATGTCGTCAATATGGAATGCTCTTGCGTGAATAAGGCTTTTGCAGTCAGAAATGTCCGAACAACTAGAACTTTCTGGAAAAATTTCAAAAGGTGGGCAAATAGACACTTCAACATCACCGCAAGAAATAGCATTCCCCTTTTCAGCCTCTCCCAAAACTGGACCCTTCCCAGAATTCCATGTAATTTTATAAAAACTAGTCCCACAAACTTCGCTCCATTTATTTGCCTCGGAGATTATTCCACTAACAGATAGTTTGTTGTAAACTGCATTTACAATCTTTTTAGATAATTTTGCCGTCTTAACATCTCTTTCATCTCCAGATGCGGGCACAACAGTCATAGTAGGTTTTAAATTTAATAGTTTTGCTAGACGCGAATCAATAATTGGTGCAATATGGTTATAGACTTCGCGCTCCTGCCAAAAATAATCCTTATCATACTCCTCGACCTCTCCAGATGGACCAATATTACAATATTGATTTCCCATCAAGAAATTCATATTTAACTTCCACTGAGATTCATAATTCCTGCGTTCTTCTTGGCGTTTTTTAAAGTCATCTAAAACCTCCTTCACCAAGTCTTCTTCAAAACATTCTTCTGTTTTTTCAGAGAAAATTTCATTTTTATTTTGTTTTTTCATTTTACCTCCATTTTTATATATCAAGCATTTAAAATGCTAAATACCATCCAATAAATTGAGGAGCCTTAACTTTTCTTGATAAAGCTCCTCATCCGTCATATCTTCTAACTCGTCATCATCAATCGAAAATTTATCTAGTAATAATTTTGCCGCCGTTAAGTCGGGTGAAACATGTTTCTTTGTAACTTTTTTCTTATTCAATTTAATCTCACCCGTTTCGTCAACAACATATTCTTCGGTTATCTCTTTCGCTTCATAACCTATTGCCTTTTTATATAACGCGTTGTTGATTTTTTCTGTTGAATACTTTTCTTCCATAAAAAAACACCATTTAACCTGATTTTGCTCAAATTATATGGTGTTAAATTGTTAAAAGTAAAGTTTCACTGACACATATTAATAATTTTTTTTATCTAAAAAATTAGACAAAATCAAGGCTTTCATTTCTGAGCTCATCCCGTCAATTATTTCCTTTATTTCACTATCTTCTAATCCACTTCCTGGCAATAAGTTGTGCGATTTCAATATATTTTCAATATCAGCCTCATTCCCATCTATGTTTCCGTCTGATGACATCTCAAATGGATCGTTTTTAAATGTATCATTAAATGTCCTGTACTGAGTGGAATTGAAAGGTTTATCATCGGAAAAATATTTGTCAAACATTTCCTCATAGTTGGTATTTATTGATTCATCTGGCTTATTTTCATTAGAAAAATCATTTATATTGCCGTCCTGATTCTCAGAAAAAAGCCCACCTAAATCAAAATTTTCATAATTCACTTTTGTATCTGGATCTTCTTTAGCAAATATGTCTTCTCCATCTTCAACAGTTCGAACATTGGAATCCCCTCTTATTACAAGTGCTTCTTTTTCTGCCTGTTTTTCCATCTTATTTTGTTCTTTTATTTTTTTTCTCTCTTCTCTGCGTTCCTCTTCGCTACTTTTTATATGCCCTTCTGTTTTTCTATTTTTAGAGATCCTTTTAAAAATTGGGAAGAGAAAGTAAACAATAACAGTGACCACAATAGTTGATACAACAACAATTAACCAAACCATACTCTCCTCCTTTATAAATTAGTAACCAAAATATTAGGCGACCTAGCGGCCGCCTAATAACCTATTTTATATACCGCCATTTTTCTTTTTATCTACACCAGCAATTGAATTTCTCATTGCGGTGTCTGAGTTAAGATTCTGAATACGATAGTAATCCATAACCCCAAGTTGGCCATTTTTAATAGCCTCAGCTATCGCTTTTGGAACTTCTGATTCAGCAGCCAAGACCATTGCCTTCATCTCTTGCGTCTTCGCTTTCATTTCTTGTTCAATAGCGTTAGCCATAGATTTACGCTCTTCAGCTTTCGCTTGAGCGATCGCTTTATCTGCTTCTGCTTGGTCTATGTCAAGTTTAGCACCAATATTTTGCCCGACATCGATATCTGCCATTTCAATAGAAAGAATTTCGTAAGCAGTTGATACATCAAGACCCTTGTTCAAAACTGTCTTTGAAATAAGATCTGGATTTTCCAAAACTTCTGTATGTGTTATGGCAGAACCAACGGTTGTGACAATACCTTCACCAACACGCGCCAAGATTGTCTCTTCACCAGCACCACTAACCAATCTAGGAAGGTTAGAACGAACTGTGATTTTTGCTTTAACTTTCAATTCAATACCATCTTTTGCAATTGCTGAAATCCAACCCGTTTCAATAACAACAGGTGTAACGCACATCTTAACGGCTTTTGCTACATCACGGCCAGCAAGGTCAATCGCTTTAGCTTGATCAACCGACAACGGTAATTTAGCACTGTGTGCTGAAATAAGTGCGACGATAACTTTATTTATATCTCCACCAGCCATGTAGTGCGTTTCCAAGTCAACAATATCAATATTTAATCCCGCTTTTATTGCTTGAATATATGCGGCAATAATTGGAGCAACTTTAATTCTACGCAATCTCATACCAACAAGTCTCGCCATAGAAACATGTGCACCAGAAACCAACGCAACAAACCATGTTTTCATTGGAACTAATATAAACAATACTACAAGCAATACGGATAATAAACTAAGTGCTACTATAAGCGCAATCATTCCTCCGGATAATGCTCCCAACAAATTCAAATTCATATCTATACCTCCTCAACCTTTTCAACTTTTATTTTTACGCCTTCCACATCAAGTATTTTGATGATAGTGCCTTTCTCGAGCATCTTTCCTCCAGTCGTTCCTTCATAGATATTGTTGTCTATCATAAACTTTCCTGAAGGTCTAAGTGGAGTTGTTGTTACTCCTCTCTGACCAATAAGCCCTTTTAGATCGTTTGTATTTTTGTCCGCGTAATCTTTTGCTACTGCCGTTTTGTTTTCAACCAACGGAGTCTTACTTATCAATCCAAACCTTGCTGATCTAATAAATATCAAAAAGAATACCGACAAAATTATTATAAACAATAATACAAGTAACAATGCACGAACCCCTACGTTTAGTATGCCATGAGCAATGATGCCACCAGCGGCACAAACCAAACTTGAAATTCCAAAAAATCCAAAGCCGGGCACAAAACATTCAATTAGTAAAAGAACTATACTTAAACATAATGGAAGTATTATGTACCATTGCATTGTGGTAAAAACTTCAGCAATTGATTCCCACATGGTTCCTCCTACTTTCGTTTGTATTATATCATACAAATATGAAAAAGTGAATACTTTTTTGAAATTAATTTTATATAATATATTAATAAAATCTTTAATCAAAGAAAATAAATAAAAGAGCATCAACCAAAGTTGATGCCTGCCGTAATAAAAAAAAGGAGAAGAGAGCGAAAAAATTATAAAACACTCTCTCCATGTTGGAAACAATAAATTTGTGGTTGCTTCCAATATCATACTACCACAATACATGGTGGGTGTCAATATTCCAGTTTATTTTTGTGCAATTTAACTAAATTTGTTATGCCTAAATCAAATTTAATCGCTAAAATTTAGCATTTTTATCGTGGTTGTAGCGATTTAACTTCCCTTTTGTAATAAAATAAATACTGCTGAATATAGCCTGATATATCATTGAAATTTAAAGTTAAAATTTAGCATTTTTATCGTGGTTGTAGCGATTTAACTTCCCTTTTGTAATAAAATAAATACTGCTGAATATAGCCTGATATATCATTGAAATTTAAAGTTAAAATACTTGAAATTTTATCCGCGCTTATATTTACTAAATTATTATCATTATTCATGTCCAAATATACTTTCTTAATCCAAACATCTACTGGAAAAACATCTTTCTTCCCATACCCAAAAAGCAGAATGCAATCTGCAACTTTTCTTCCAATTCCTTTTAATTCAATTAATTGCCGTCTAATCTCAAGCGTTTCCGCCTTTTGGTCATTTAAGAATTTATTAAGCTTTCCAATTGTGTCAACTAACTGTCCCGCACGATATCCAGCTCCTATTTGTTTAAAAATTTGGACATCTAACCCCTCCAAATTAGATAACTTCGGGAAAGAATAAAACACATCATTGACAATCGTTTCATATTCTTTCAAATGATTTATTTTTGAAAAATCGACACTTATTTTTTCTCCAGCTTTCTCTCTAAGCAAATCAAGCGTTTTGGTTATTCTTTTTATATTATTATTCGCTGATACTATAAACGAAACTATTG
>CAYJAO010000024.1:0-7819 GCA_964368355.1 uncultured Lachnospiraceae bacterium
TGAAATAATAGTCAATTTTGCAGACGATTTCGTCGAATTAATTGAAGGGGCAACATAAAAACAGCGACTCAATCACTGTTTTTACTACCTACCGAGTCGCACAAATCCAACAACGACTTCAAACGATGTGGCGCATACAGAATATAAAACATTTCGCTATTGTAAAAATTAATGAAAAGCATGATTTTATGAATAATGAATTGTTTAGGAAAAACTTATTTGAATGATTGTTTAAAAAAAGAAGATTTGCGAAGAATAAAGACATGGAAAGTCTTTATTTTTTGTTTTTAGCGGGATTTATTGTTGTCTTAATTTTTCCGCTGACATTTGATATCAAGTTATCGTACGATTTGTTAGAAAATCGGGGTGGATTTAGTATAAGACTTTGGTTTATTTGGATTAAAGTTGCAAGAATTAAGAGAAAAGGGAAAGGTGTCATTCTTATTGAAAAGCACAAGAACAACGAAATTGAAGTTGAATTAACTGAACCGCAATTGCGTTTTTTAAGATTTTTTAACCAAGAAGTTAACAATAAAATTAAGATACGAAAAGTAAACGTTTATTCTAAATTTGGAGTTGGTGAGCCATTCAAATCTGCACTATTTTCAAGCGCAATTTCCAACCTAATTTTGGGAATTTTTGCGCGATTGCGAACGATACAACCTACGGCAAGTTTTAGGCTAGAGAACAACACTGATTTTTATGACAATTCTTTCATTGTTGCAATTTCCGCCCGGCTTGCACTTTCCATTTTTGATGTTTTGTATACTTTTGTTATCTCAATTTTGCGTACACGACAGGATAGAATTTTAGAAAGAAAAATTAATGCGTAAAGCAAGTAATAAAAATGACATTTTTTAGCACAATAATGTGAGAGGTGAGAAATGAAAGTTTACGAAAAGACAAGTTCGTTAGATAATTTGATAGAAAAAACACTTTCTAACTTACAAGGAATTACCGATTCTAAAACCATTTTTGGAGAAGAAATCGTCACGCCTGATGGCACGATAATTATCCCCGTATCTAAGGCGACAATTGGATTTGTTGTTGGCGGTGGAGAGTACGCGGATTTGTCTACACGTAGAGTTGGAACACATTATCCAATGGCGGGCGGAAGTGGTGGCGGAATTTGCCTAACTCCTATAGGATTTTTGGTCAATACAATGAATGAAGTGAAGTATATTTCAACATCCGAAGATCGCAATTACCAAAAAATTCTCGAAAGTTTGGCAAAAATTGCTAAGTACTTTGCTAAAAAGGGAGAGAAAAATGAAAAATAAAGGCAAATTCTTTTTCGTTGGGGCAAATATTTTATTACTTATCATGTTGGTGATTATGCAGATATTTGTTCCAGGAGTTGGTTTTGGGCAAAATATTTGGGAGGTCAATGCTTCGGTTGAGAATGTAAAAGAAAGTGAGATTATCCAAATTGCTTCAAGTTTAGGAAAAGAAGATTTAAGTTTTTTAAATGCGACAGAAGAGGCAACGACTTATGCTAAAAGCATGGCGGTTATAGAGGCGGATAGCGGAAGACTCTTGTATCAAAAAAATAGCAATCAAAAATTGGCGATGGCAAGTACAACGAAAATTATGACTGCGTTAGTTGTGATAAAAAATTGCAAAAATTTAGATGAAAGATTTAAAGTTGATGATCGAGCAGTTGGCATCGAAGGAACGAGCCTATATTTGCATAAATCGGAAGAGAAGAATGTTCGTGAATTGTTGTACGGTTTGATGTTGCCGTCTGGGAACGATGCGGCAATTGCTTTGGCGTGTAAGATAGCGGGGAGTGAAAAAGAATTTTGCGAAATGATGAACGAAGAAGCAAAAAAGATTGGTGCAAATAATACACATTTTGCTAACGCGCACGGGCTCGATGTTGACGAACATTACACCACTGCTTATGATTTGGCGTTAATAACGGCAGAAGGTATGAAAAATGAAGTATTTAGAGAAATAGTTTCAACGAAAAATGTTAGAGTTAGTGGCAATGAGGAAGTTGCGGGGAAGGCATTGAAGAATAAAAATAAGTTATTATGGTCGTTAGAGGGCTGTAATGGCGTCAAGACGGGCTTTACTAACAGTGCGGGGCGTTGCTTCGTTAGTTCGGTTGAGCGTGGCGGCATGACCATTATTTGCTGTGTCTTGAATTGCGGACCTATGTTTGAAGAAGCGGAAAGACTTACCAACTTAGCGTTTGAAAATTATAAAAAATATGATCTCTTAAAATCTTATGAGCCTAATAAGATTTTAAACGTGAAAGACGGTTTAAAAAATAGCGTTCAAACATACACAATGAAACATTTTTCATTTCCACTGACAATAGAAGAATATGGAAAAATCGAGTATGATTTAAAGTTACCAGAAGTAGTGCAAGCACCAGTTGAAAAGGAACAAGAAATTGGTAAAATTGAAATAAAATTAAATAATCACTTGCTATTCACCGAAAAAATATATACAATGGACGGAGTAGAATCAACCAGATTTTTTGATAAAGTGGAAAAGGTTATCGATTACTGGAATATTTGATATGCTTTGGAGCAAAAATGAGATTAAACAAGTTTTTAAGTTCGTGTGGTATTGCATCGCGTAGAAAATGTGATGAGATAATACAGAGCGGGAAAGTCATCGTAAACGGTAAGTCAGTGTCTGAATTGGGCATAGTTATAGATGAGAACAAAGATAAAGTTGAATACAACGGAAAACGCTTAGTTTTAAGCAATGATTTTGTATATTATAAATTGAATAAGCCAAAAGGATATATTTGCTCAAATGCTGATGAAAAGGGTAGGAAGACGATTTTTGATATTGTGAAAAGCGATAAGAGATTATTCTCAATAGGGCGATTGGATTACAATACAGAAGGACTTATTTTATTGACAAATGATGGCGATTTTGCTGAGATAATTTCCCATCCAAGGAATGAGATAGATAAGGAATATATTGTCACGATAGAAGGCAAGATTTTGGAAAGTGAATTGGCCGTCTTGCGTGCTGGTGTTATGGAAAAAGGCGTGAGAATGCCAAGGGCAAAAGTTGCCCCTATAAAATACGACGGAAGGACAACTCGTTTAAGCGTCGTTATAAACGAAGGGCAAAATCACCAAGTTAGAAGAATGTTTGAGGCAATAGGGAAGACGATTGTTTTATTGAATCGTGTAAGGGTTGGCCCAATCATTTTAGGCGGATTGTCTAGAGGCGAATTTAAGCCTCTTACTCGTGAAGAAATGGGCTTGATAGAAGAATTAAAATAGCATGAGAACATGCTTTTTTTAATACGGTAAAATTTTGCAAATCATTAACATTTATTTTGATAAAAACATATTTTTGTGTAATATATTATTGTGAGGAAGACCATGTTAAAAAAAATAGTCAAAGTTCTTTTATATATTTATTTCTGGTTGGCGTTGCCAACAGTTTTTAAAGGCAAGAGAAATATACCAAAGGGTAGAGTGATTTTTGTTTGTAATCATACAAGCAATAATGATGGCATCGTGCTTGAAATGGCAGTTTGGAGGACACAATATTTTCTTGCAAAGAAAGAATTGTTTAAAAATAAATTTGTCGGCGGAATATTAAAAATATTGGGCGGAATACCAATTGAACGCGAGGGGATTGATTTGACAGCAATGAAAACTTGCTTAACAGTATTAAAAAAAGAAAAAATATTAACTATTTTCCCAGAAGGGACAAGAAATAGAACGTCAGAAGATTTGGGGGCAGTTAAGGCTGGAGCAGCAATGTTTGCGATAAAAGCAAAAACACCTATTGTGCCAGTTTGGATAAAACATAAGCCAAGATTTTTACGTCCAAATGTTTTGAGGTTTGGGGAAGCATTCACTTTGGAAGAGTTTTATGATAAAAAACTTACAAGTGAGATATTAGAAGAAGCAGGCAATAAAATCGCCCAAAAACTTTTAGGAAATAAGATAAAATAAAAAACAGCCGATGGCTGTTTTAATTTTGTTCAATTGTTTTGGCAATATAGGTTTTTAGCTCGCTTATAGGAAGGCGAATTTGTTGCATTGAGTCTCTATCACGGATTGTCACGGCGTTATCTGTAATAGTATCAAAATCGACAGTAATACAAAGAGGAGTTCCTATTTGATCTTGTCTGCGATAACGCTTGCCAATAGAACCCGTTTCATCATAAGTGACGCGGAAATATTTAGATAGTTCAGCGAATATTTCATGACATTTTTCAGCATGTTCTTTCTTGATAAGTGGAAGAATTGCTGCTTTGAAAGGTGCTATTTTTGGAGAAAGATGCATAATTTCTCTTTCCTCTCCATCTTCGAGTTGTTCGACTGCATAAGCATCGCAAATAACTGCTAAGATTGCGCGGTCAAGGCCGTATGAATTTTCAATAATGTAAGGAATAAATTTTTCGTTTGTGATTGGGTCGAGATATTCCATTGACTTGCCGCTATATTCTTGGTGGCGAGTAAGATCAAAGTTTGTGCGATTGTGGATTCCGTTCACTTCGTCCCAACCAAATGGAAATTGATAATATACGTCACATGCTGCCTTTGCATAGTGAGCAAGCTTGTCATGATCGTGATATTTTAACTTGCTTTCTGGAATTCCCAATGCCATAAAAAATTCCTTTGATAATTTTTTAAATTCTTCATAGTATTTTTCATCATCACCTTTGTGGCAGAACCATTGATATTCCATTTGCTCAAATTCGATCTGTCTAAAAGTGAAATTTCCTGGCGTGATTTCGTTTCTAAACGCCTTTCCAATTTGCCCAAGGCCAAATGGAAGTTTTGCGCGCATTGAACGTTGTGCGTTTAAGAAGTTTACATATTCGCCTTGTGCTGTCTCTGGGCGAAGATATATGTCTTGTTGACTTTCTTTTGTGACGCCACGGTGCGTTTGGAATAATAGGTTGAATTCACGGATAGGTGTGAAGTTTGATTTTTTACAAAGAGGGCATGGAACATGATGTTCGTCTAAATATTGGCTCATTTCTTCACGAGTCATTTTGTCTGGATTTACTTCACCTTTCGATAAATCTGAAATTAAATTATCTGCTCTAAAACGCGCTTTACATTCTTTACAATCTACAAGAGGATCTGAAAAAGATGAGACGTGTCCACTTGCTTCCCAAACTTTTGGGTTCATTAAAATTGCACAATCAATTCCATAGGAATTTTCGCGACCTTGTACGAATTTTTCCCACCATATTTTTTTAATATTGTTTTTGATTTCAACTCCAAGAGGGCCGTAATCCCACGAGTTTGCCAATCCGCCATAAATTTCACTGCCCGGAAAAATAATTCCAGTGTTTTTGCAGTGCGCTACGATTTTATCCATTGTAATATCTGCCATAAACTTGTCTCCTAATTTATGAGCGTGATTATACCACGAATATAGAATATAGTCAAAACATTTTGTTGATTATTTGAATAAATTATTTATATGAAGAAACATATAGGAAAGAATTGCATTTTAGACAAAAGAGCAAAAATTGGAGAAAATGTTGAGATAGGAAATAACTGTGAAATAGAAGGGGACTGCTTTTTACAAAACGCAAAGATTGGAGATAATGTGAAAATTAAATCAAGTTACATACTCGATAGCGAAATTTGCTCAAATACTACTGTTGGTCCATTTTCTCACATAAAACAAGGTTCAAAAATTGGCGAAAGATGCAGGGTAGGAAATTTTGTGGAAATAAAAAATTCTACTCTGGGAGATGGAACAAAATGTGCCCATTTAACTTACATCGGTGACGCAGAAGTTGGCAAGAGAGTCAATGTGGGGTGCGGCGTGGTTTTTGCCAATTATGATGGGAAGAAAAAGCATAAGACAGTTGTTGGCAACGATGTTTTTATCGGATGTAATTGTAATTTAGTGGCGCCGTTAACAATAGAAAATAATTGTTTTATTGCTGCGGGAACAACAGTGACAAAAGACCTGCCATTGAATTCGTTTTGCATAGGTAGATCTAGACAAGAAGTCAAAGAAAGAATTCAAGAGTAATTGAATAACTTTTCACATACAGCAAATACTAATGACAAGGAGTTGAATATGGAAGAAAAGAAACAAAATGAACAGGGCAAAAATGAATTGCTTTTGACATCAATTTATCAAAATACACAGACCGCTTTGCAATCACTTGACAACATTATGCCAAGTGTTAAATGTGATGCTTTGGCGGGTGAACTTTCAAGGCAAGAAGCAGAGTATAATATCATTTCAGAGGAATGCGAGGTGATCGCTAAATCTGAAGGGATTAATATCAAAGACAATAATATGTTCGAGAAAGCACGCCTTTGGACATCGGTAAAAATGTCTACAATGACAGATAAATCGACAACGCATGTGGCGGAGATGCTATTGCTTGGAACTTTTATGGGAACATTAACTTGCATAAAAGATCAAGCGGAACATGTCGGTGCAGATGAGGAAATTTTAAATCTTTCAAAAAAATTATTAGAACTTGAACAGAGAAATATTGAAAGTTTAAAGACTTATCTTTAATCTTTTACTAAATCTATCAAAATCACAAAAACGATAAAATGAAATGCGAAAAGGAGATAAAATTGAGCCTACATTTTATAATGTGATAAAACTAACAAAAATATTAGACGCATCTTTTAATAAATTAATAGAAGTAATTAAAATTAACAACTAAGAATAACCAAAAAGATTTTACACAATATATTTTTATGAGAACATCTACTAAGATTTGGTTGATATTGACAATAATTTCAAACGTGGCGCTGTTTTATTTTTTTGCACCAATGATTGACGCTCTAAAATATATAGATGGCGGAATACGATTTGAGTTTACGTGGGAAACATATGTCGGTTTAGGCATGTTTATCATCGCAAACATTGCAGGCACAATAGTGATGGTTAGATTTATAAAAAGTCAGCCGTTGCATAGACAAATATTTTTTTCAACCCTCATCCCAACAACAACGTTTGTCCTGTTAATGCTATTTTTCTTCACAATCACCACACGCGACCAAACGGATATTGTTGCGATTGTGCGTTCAACATTGGGAATAAATGAGGCGTCGTCAAGATTTATTTGGATGGCAGTGGTTGTTGCTGTTTATGCACTATTTATGTATGTGACCTATATTAATTTGTCCAAGCCTGTTAAAAAAATAGAAAGAGTAGTGGAAGTATTGAGAGATGGAAAGACTCGTAAACCCATAAAGGTTGGAGGGGGAGTTCAATTCCAAGGAATTGAATATGATTTAAATCAAATAAACGAAAATTACAAAGAGAATGAAAAATTAATAAAAAATCTAACTACCGAAGCCGTAGAAGAAGAAATAAAAAAGAAAGAGAACGCCGAACAAATACAACTCAACATTGACAGTTAGAAAAATTATTGATTATTCAACAATGCAAATTGCTGAGGCGATCGTTTTAGAATGAGAAATTGAAACATCAATTTTGTTATAATTTTTATTAAAATGTTTAAGGGTGGCGCCATGTAAAATTATTAACGGGCGCCCGTTTTTATTGTGGTCAATTTCTATGTCTTTATAGTTGCAAACCTTCATGTCTAGTGCTTTAAAAACGGCTTCCTTGGCACAGAAAAAGCCCGCTATTCGTTCGCTTGGATCATCATATTTTTTAGCATATTCCATTTCTTTTTGGACTAAAATTCTATTTAAAAAATTAAGTTCTGGTTTTATTCTTTCAATTTCAATTATATCAATTCCTGTTTTCATATTTGAATTCCTTTTATCAGCGTTATTCTTCATTTTCAAAATTATAAATTAATTTTTTTATAATTCTGTTTATTTCATCAAATTCAAAGCCTTTTGAAAATAAATGTGCAGATAATTTC
>CAYJAO010000025.1:0-7565 GCA_964368355.1 uncultured Lachnospiraceae bacterium
GTTCTTTTATGTCAAATTAAAAGGTTATTACAGTGAATTTCAAAGAACTCGATTTAGCAGGCTTTAAGTCGTTTGCAGACAAAGTTGAAATAAAATTTGATGATGGCATTACCGCTATTGTCGGGCCAAATGGCTGCGGGAAAAGTAATGTTGCAGATGCTATTCGTTGGGTTTTGGGAGAGCAAAGTTCAAAAACTCTTCGTGGTTCTTCCATGCAAGATGTTATTTTTAGTGGAACAGAAAAAAGAAAGAGCCTATCGTATTGCGAAGTCACTATGACTTTTGATAACACTGATAGATTTTTTCATTTAGAATTTGATGAAATTGCAATTACTAGAAAACTTTATCGCAGTGGGGAAAGTGAATATTTATTAAATAAAACACCGTGCAGATTGAAAGATATTGTGAACTTATTGTACGATTCTGGGCTTGGGAGAGATGGATATTCTATAATTGGGCAAGACCAAGTTGGCAGAATTTTGTCATCAAAGCCAGAAGATAGACGCTCAATATTTGAAGACGCAGCAGGTATTTCGAAGTACAAATCAAGAAAAGTGGAAGCAGAGAGAAAACTTGAAAGAACACAAGATAATATCTTAAAACTTCAACTTGTTATAGGTGAAATTGAAAGACAATTAGGGCCTTTAAAGAAGCAATCAGAAGATGCAAAAAAATTCCTTGAATTGAAAGAACTTTTAAAGAATTTAGAAGTAAATGCGTATGTTTATCAGTATGAGAATGCATATGACATGAAAGAAAAAATCAACAGCAGACTGGGTGCAATTGTTGAAGAACTTGAACTTCGACAAGCACAGTTGGAAGAGGCGAGCCAAAACTATGCTAACAATATGACAAGTATTGATGCTATCGACAAAACCATTGAAAGATTGCACGAAAGCATCTTAACTTTAACTGTAAGTTTGGAAAAGCAAGCAGGTGAAACAAACGTCATCAGGGAAAGGGTTAAATTTTTATCTGAGCAAAATAAACGTTTGGAATTAGATCTCACAAACTATAATAGTCTAATTGATGCGATAAAAACTCAGTTGGAAGACAGATCTCAACACCTTGGGGAAACAAACGAATTATTGATAACTTTAAGAAAAGAAGAAGATAATATCTCAAAGAAATACCTTATGATTGTCGACGAGTTAAATCTTAACGAAGATGAGAACGAAAGTTCGCAAAAAGAAATGTTTGATACTCTTGATAAGTTAGCGTACATAAAATCAAATTCATCAAGATTAGGCGCGGAAATTGAAGCAAATAAAGCATCCTTGACGGAAATTGCCGCTAGAAAGCAATCATTAGGTGAAAAACTTGGCGAACAAAACAAAAACAAACAAAGTGTTGAGACAAAATTAGACGAACTTAAAAAAGACAACGAAGAGCAACTCAGTGTTGTTTTGAAGGGCAAGTTAGATCTTGCTGAAAGACAAGATAAAATCACTGAACTAGAAAGAGAAAGACAAAACACTGGCACAAAAATCCAAGTTTACGAAAACAGAAAAAGAATCTTGGAAGAAATGCAAGCAGAGCATGAAGGCTATGCAGGGAGCGTTAAAAAACTTCTAAAAGAAAGCGAAAGAAATGTCGAATTCAAAAACAAGATGGTTGGAGTCCTGGCTTCACTTATTTCTGTGCCTGAAAAATTTGAAACAGCAATTGAAACCGCCTTGGGAAATGCTTTACAAAATGTCGTTACAAAAGATGAGCAAGACGCAAAAATATTGATTGAATTTTTGAAGCGTGGAGAATTTGGTAGGGCAACTTTCCTTCCAATCACTTCTATGCGCCCACGTAATTTATCTCAAGAAGATAGAAGAATTTTAAATACTGAAGGTTGTTTTGGTGTGGCAAAAGACTTGATTTCATATGGAAGTGAAATTGAAAATGTTATATCTAATTTACTTGGGGCAACAGTTGTGGTTGACAACCTTGATACAGCAATTAGACTCGCGCAGAACACTAATTTTACGTATAAAATTGTCACGCTTGATGGCGATATTATTAACCCGCAAGGTTCAATGACTGGCGGTAGCAAGAAATCAGAAGCGGTTAATTTAATAAGCCGTGATAGAGAAATCAAAACGCTAGGAGAAGAACTTGCGAAATTAAAAGATTTGTACGAAAATGGTATTGATAAAGTTAAAGCAGAAAAAGAGGAATATGACAAATTTTTAAAACAATATGAATTTATTTCTGCAAAACAAAAGGCCTTGGAAGTTGAAATTGCTAAAGAAAATGAAAAACTTGCAAACATAGAAACACTCATCAATTCATCTGAAAATGAAATTAATTCGTTAAAGAATTCAGAAGAAATAATTTCAAACAAGATAGCAATTATCACAAAAGAATTGCAAAGTGTCGACGAGTTAGAGAATAGTGTAGGTGCGAATAAAGAAGGCGCTAACGAGGCGATTGCAAAACGACAAAACAGATTTGCAGAACTAAAAACTCAACGCGAAAAATTTGGTGCAGAATTAACCGAAATAAGAGTTAAAATCGCGTCTGTGACAAGCGAAATCATGGGCACAACCCAAGAACTCGAAAGGCTTGATAAACAGCTTAACGACTCTCAAATAAACATGGGGAACGCGCAAGAAGAATTTGAGAAAAACTCTTCACAGATCAGTATTGCAGAAAGCATAATCGCCGAGCAGATTGAGAATGTCACAAGTTATGAGTCGAGGCAGAAACTCGAAAATTTAAAAGCCGAACAACGTGGGCTTGATGAAAAAAAGAATAATTTACAACAGAACTTAAAAGAACTTGACGAACGCAGAACGATATTAATGAATGAAGTCAATAAAGTCACCGAGAAAAAAATGAATGAAGAATTTAAAATCAGCAAAGTTGACACAGATATTGACACAATGGAAAACAAAATTCTTGAAGAGTACGATCTCGATTATAATGGCTGTTTTAAATTAAAAGACTTAGAATTTAATCTCTCAAAAGGTCTATCTGAGATATCAAGAATTAAGAAAGAAATTGCAAAACTTGGATATATCAATGTCGCTGCAATTGAAGATTCAAAAATTTTAGGTGAAAGGTATGAGACGCTTGCAACACAAGTTGAGGACTTAAATAAAGCACAAAGTGAATTGATTGATATAATTAATGAACTTTCAAATGAAATGACTGCGAGATTTACAACTGAATTTGACAAGATTAATGAAAACTTTAAGATCACATTCCGTGAATTGTTTGGTGGCGGCAATGCTCGCCTTGAACTTATTGGAAGCGACAATATTCTGGAAGCGGGCGTTGAAATCTTTGCCGAACCACCAGGGAAGAAGTTAAATTCTAACATGTTGTTGAGCGGTGGCGAAAAAGCCCTTACAGCCATTGCAATCTTATTTGCAATATTGAAGTTAAGACCAATGCCATTCTGTTTGTTAGATGAAATCGAGGCAGCGCTTGATGAAGCAAATGTGTATCGTTTTGCACAGTATTTGCGTAGATTCTCAAATGAAACTCAATTTATTGTTATCACTCACAAAAAACCAACCATGGAACTTTCCGATTCTCTTTATGGTGTCACTATGGAAGAAAAGGGTGTTTCAAAAGTTGTTAGTGTTAGATTGAGTGATGCAGTCAAATATGAACAAAAGGAAGCAGAATAAAAAAGAGCACATCGCTCTTTTTTTTGTTAAAAATTTAGAATTTTTATCTTATTTTTACTCATTTTTTGTTTTTTTTATAATGAAAGCATGTTTAAACAACCAGCAGAAAGAGCCAATTAAATCAAGCATTGTAAACATATTGGTTGACTTATTGTTTGGTTTTGATATAATGACCATGTGAGGGGCGATATATGTCACTATATTCAAGAAGAAATAATGGAATAATTATTAGTGGTTTTGCTGCGATAGGCAAATCTAATATACAGGATCACGTTTCGCATTTTGAAAACAAAAAAATATATGACCTTTCATCATCATATTTTAGAAAAGACAAGGGTTGGGAAAAGGTTTATTGCGACATAGTCGATAGTTTGGCAAAAGAATATGATTATGTGTTTATATCTACACACAATATGGTTATAGATGAAATGTTGAGACGAGGAAATAAATTTTACATTATATATCCAAAACAATATTGCAAAGATGAATATAAAGCACGTTTTGAACTCCGTGGAGATACGCCCGGGTACATAGACAAATTTATGAAGAATTGGAACTATTTTATAAAGATGCTAGACGACATAAACTACGAATATAAAATAAGTTTAAGAAGCGGACAATATCTGTCTGATGTGATTGAAAGATTGAGATAAACCGACAAAGGTGGCAAAAATTCGCCACCTTTTTTCATTTTATTTGTGCGGCGATGTGAATAACAAAAATATAATAAAAATATGGAAATAGTTGTCGAGTACGTGTTAGTGGATAACTTAGTCATCGACTATCTTATACTTTATCTTTCGTGCAAGCTTTTACGACAAAAAGTTGTGTTTTGGCGAATATCGTTGGCATCTGTTTTAGGTGCAGGGTGTGCGTTGATAACTCCAATAATGGCTTTACCAACATGGGCTTTGATACTTTTTAAATTGTTGCTTGGTTGGGTTATGGTTAGGGTTGGAATTAAACCAACAACAATCAAAAAAGAAATAATTTCCTATTTGACATTTTTGGGGATGACGGCGGTTATGGGTGGAGTTTGCTTTGGAATAATCTATATGTTGTCAGGAGATATTGAAGCAAGTTATCTACTTTTGTACAACCTTGAAATTCCAGTTGGGGTGATTTTATTAGCCGTGGCGTTAACTGCGTTGGCGATTTCAAAAATGATAAAGTATTTTTATCACAAGAAAGTGTTTAATAATTTTGTCTTTAAGACTGTTATCTACGATAAGGGCAAGGAAATACAAATTGACGCATTTTTAGACTCGGGAAACACATTAATAGACCCGGTTACAAATAAGCCCATTGTGATAATCGACTATTTAACATTCAATAAATTGTATGATTTGCCGATGACTCAATTGTTGACAAAGCAAGTTGATGAAATAGAAAATTCACATTACATAGAATTTGGTACTGTCGGGAAAAGGGATAGCATGTTAATATTTGAAATTGAGAAAATGCAGGTCATTGTTTCAGATAAAGATACAAAAGAATTAAAAAATGTCGCACTTGGTTTATCGTTTGCAAAGTTAAAGAAATCGTTTGAGTGCAATGCGTTGTTGCATCCCATGTTGATACAAATTTAAAAAAAGGAGACAAATGTTAAAGATTTTTCAAAAAATAAGAGATTTTTTTAAAAAAATAACTAAAAAAATCGATTTTTTAGATCCGCAAGACTTAGTTTGCTATATTTGTGGCAATGAAGCATTGCCGTTGCCGTTAGACCCAGATGAAGAAAAAATACTCCTTGAAGAGTTGGCTTTGGGCAATGAAAGAGCAAAAGAGGAATTGGTGGAGCATAATCTTCGTTTGGTCGTATATATAGCAAAAAAATTTGACAACACAGGACTTGATTTAGAAGATTTAATTTCAATAGGTGCTATTGGCTTGATAAAAGCAGTGCAGACTTACAAGTACGACAAACAAATTAAATTGGCTACATATGCAAGCCGCTGCATTGAGAATGAAATATTGATGCAGTTAAGAAAAACATCAAGAATAAAAGGGGAAATGAGTTTCGATGAGCCATTAAATTACGATGCCGATGGGAACGAACTTTTGCTTTCAGATATTTTATTTACAGAAGAAGATTCAGTTTCAAAGAACCTTGACCAAAATGTAGAAAGGCAACTTTTGTGGGAATCTATAAAAAAGTTAAATTCAAGAGAACGGGAGATTATGATTTTAAGGTTTGGTTTAGCGGGCAAGGAAGAAAAAACACAAAAAGAAGTCGCTGACATGATGGGAATTTCCCAGAGTTATATTTCGCGTATTGAAAAGAAAATACTTGATAGATTAAAAAAAGAATTGCTAAAAGTTAGCAATTATTAATAGAATTTATAATACAAAAAGATTAAAAAATAGGAAGAAATCTAAAATTTCTCCCTAAGTCCTTTTTATTGAGCGACCCCTATAGGGGCTCACTTCGAATTATACTCTTTTTCTTGCTCTTTTTCTTGCGGCTTCTTCTTTTTTCTTGCGTTTAACGCTTGGGCTTAAATAGGCTTCTTTCTTGCGAATGTCGCCAACAATTCCATCGCGTTGGCATTTACGTTTGAATCTTTTGAGAGCACTGTCCAAACTTTCATTCTCGCCAACTTTAACCATTGTCATATCTTAATCACCGCCTTTTATTTTCAATATGTTATCATTATACAATTTTATTTTACTTTGTCAATCATTTTATTGATAAATTAACTATGTTGTTTGGAAATTTAATATTGTTGTGATAATATAAAAGTTGATGTTAGAAGTCGTTGTTGGCAATAGATTAAGGGACGTCAGCCGAGCAGTTATTGGAGAGATTGAAATCACTGGTGGGATTGAACCAGAGAACTTTATTATTGTTCCTGATAGATTTTCTTTACTTGCAGAAAAGATGATATTTGAAGAGTTGGGAATTTCATCAACTTTTAATATACAAGTTATTGGCATTTCCAAATTAGCGCGATTGATTTTGCAAGAAAATGGAATAAGTCAAACAATTTTAAATAATGACGAAGCAACTTTGATTATGTTAAAAGTTTTGCAAGAAAACTGTTCAAATTTGCAAACATTTAATGGAACGCCAACATTTGCTTTGGCGAGTGAAATATTGAAAATTATCGCACAACTTAAATCAAATAAAGTAGATTTTAATTCTTTTTCAGAAAGCGTCAAAGATAATCAAAAATTAAAAGATATTGCGAAGATATACCAAATATATAACTCATATGTTGAGGGCTCGATAGACCAAAGTGATTTACTTGACATTCTTTCTCAAAATGTTAAAAACAGTAATCTTATAAAAAAATCCAACTTTTTCTTTGCTGAGTTTGATAGCCTGACAGAGCAAGGTTATGAAATCTTGAAAGAACTAGCATTGAACGCCAAGCGAGTTGCGATTGGCGCAACGTGCCCTAATAAACAAAAAAATTCGCACATATTTGATACGGATATTTTATTAAAGGTAAGCAGATTAGAAAAAGAATATAAAATTGTTACAAAAAAGAAATATATTTCCAATAACACATTAACAAATTCACAAGAGCATATTTTAAAAAGTTTGCATGCTTTTTCAAATAAGAAGATTGATAATCCTAATATTTCTCTCTTACAATTTGACACTCAAGAAAATGAGTTGAGAACTTTAGCCAAGTCGATGCTTTTTCAAGTTAGACACAACAAGAAAAGATTTTCTGACATAAACGTTTTAGCCCCAAACCTTTTGGCAGCCACTTCTCAACTTGAAAGAATTTTTGCAGAATACAACATACCTGTTTTTATTGATTGTGGAATTCCATCATGCGAACTATTGCCAGTTAAATTTTTACACTCATTATTTGCCTTTATTGAAAACCCAAGCAAAGATGAGTTTTTGTCGCTTATCCAAAATCAATATTCTCAAATTGAATCTTTTGAGATTGGAGAAGTTGAAAATTATTTAAATAAGAT